>QZJZ01000044.1 GCA_003599815.1 Candidatus Auribacter fodinae | reverse complement strand
ATTAAACTTTTTCCAGTATTTCCAAAATCACGGGTATTGGCGATAGAAAAATCTCTCCCCCGCTACCCCTTCGGCTGGCTCAGGTTCGATGAGTCTCCGTTACTGGAAAAAGTACGCAATCCAGAAACGGGATCACTGGATATCCGCATCCGCCAGAAAACAACCACTGTCATAAAAACTCCGTTCCTGTCTCCTGAAGAATATCCTGAAACTTTTAGCCAGACAAAACATTTCAAAAAGAAAATCAAGATAGATAACAGAGGTTCGTTCCCAACCCGTTTCAACGTTTTTCTAAATAAAGTTGCCGAACTGGAATTTGTACTGGCTATTGAGGGCGATGAAATAATAAACAACCTTGATATAATGCAGGCCTATCCATTTGAAAATCCAGGAGAGATACGCTTTGTTTTTTCCGATGAAGGTAAGGGAATAAAACTTAAGATACGTATCGGCGCTAATGCAGAAGCACAATACAATTTTGCTGTTAACAGAATCTGGGAAATTATAGACTCTTTGTGGCAGGAAAAATAAACGGGAGATCAGTTACACTCTCCACAAATCACAGAATTCCCCACCTGTGGAAGGGTGAAATAAAATACACTGCCAAAACCCGGTTTGCTTTCCGCCCATATTTTGCCGCCGTGTTCCTGAACAATCGTTTTACAGATAGAAAGCCCCAGCCCGGTACCAAGTTTTTTCTTGTTTGAACTTGCGGTTACATATTTATCAAATATAATACCTAGTTCTTCACATGGAATACCGTCACCGGTATCTTGAACCGCCAAAAGAAGCAACTCTTTATCCTGTTCCTTATAAGTATCAATTATAAGTGTTATAGCGCCTCCTTCAGGAGTAAACTTTACCGCGTTGGAAATAAGATTTGTCAATACCTCATCTATCTTCTCAGGATCAAAAAAACCACATTCCACATCTGACCTGATATCGATTCTGAATTCAATACTTGACGATGCATAGAGAACTTTACAGTCATTAATAAAATTTTTCAAAAAAACTGGGAGATCAATCTTTTGCTGAACAATAGACACTTTACTATAATCGCACTGAAATGATTCAAGCAAGGAATTAACCAAGCCGACCATTTTTTTGCTCTGCCGATGTATTATGTCCGCCATTTTTTGGGTCTGGACAATATTCATGTTGGTCTCCTTCATACATGAACTAGCCTCCATTATCGGCATAATTATGTTGCGAAGGTCATGAGTGCAAATGGAGAGGAATTCATCTTTCACAGCATTTAAAGCATTCAAATGTTCATTTTTGACAATTAACTCATCCTGCAATGTCTTGATTCTCAGCATAGACCGAATCCGCGCCACAACCTCCATAACATTGCACGGCTTTGTTATGTAATCATCTGCGCCTGCATATAACCCCGACACTTTGCTCTTGGTATCATCACGGGCAGTCAACATAATCACTGGTATAAAATTATCACTTTTACGATTTTTAATCTGCACACAGACGTCAAATCCATCAATATCCGGTAATCCTATATCCAGCAATACAACGTCAGGCTGGATTTTGTCAAGCAGGCTAATCGCATCATTACCGCAGGAGGCAATAACACAATGAAAATCCTGAGATGAAAGAGCCATTTCCAACATTTCCGCTGTTTGGAAATCGTCTTCAACTATAAGAATAGTTCTTGTCATCTTATCAATATTGTTCACAGGAAAACCTTTATACATCAAATTAAACACACACTTTGACGAGACGAGACGTATGCATCAACAGAAATCAATTTTGCCTGTCTGCCATAAATACGAAACGAAATCAACGATGTCTTTGTCGTTCTCGGAATAGTTGCTCAAAATGTCCATAATTTCATACAGTGAAGTTGTCATGATTTCCCCCTTAATCATTTTGTTGTTGTTTAACAACTTCTCTATAAGCAGTATTTATGCCAGAAACCAAAACTATTTAACAAGCTCACAAACAATACGAAATCATAAAGGGAATAAAATAGTGTAAAAACATGTTACAGGATTGTAAATTAAGGTTAAACAAAAGATATTTTTGAAGGGAATCTGATATGTAAGATATTGTTTTTTTCAATAGACTGAATAATTTTTTTTATCAGCAGCACTGTTACAAGGCGTTTGTGCAAGAGAGGACAATGCGCAATCCTAAGATTATGTTCAATAATTTGACAGGGTATGTTTATCATATCAACACCATCATCCATGGTAATTATTTCCCGTTTGCCGAACAAATCGCAGTTATCATAAACCTCACGCTTTATCTTCGTTCTGGAACGCTGTTCGTTGATCGCCCAATATAGTCGTTCGAGAGTATCATATGTACCGAGCACTAACCCGATATCATTTCCGTCAACCAAAATGCTTCGCTTCAGCATGGTTTGCTCAGATGCTGGTTCCATTTCCACAATTTTATGAAATACAGGAATCTTGGTTATCTTATGAGGATGATTTTTTCGTTCCATCACATGATTAAAAAGTACCTGATTCTGAAGTAAATGATACGCCAGCCCGACAGACTCAAGCGAAAACGCTGTTGTGGAATGACAAACTATTTCCTCAACCAATTTGACCAGCTCGTCATTCTTTATGTATCCCAGACAGGGCATATCAGGATAAAAATTGAAATTATATTCCGAACGGTACCGCTTGATAATTTGTGGAACAACAGCTCTGAAGTCAACTTCAAGAATAAACTGCTGGCGTATACTGAGCAGGTATTTATTCAACAAATTTTCCAAAAGATCTTTGTCCGCTATCTGTATTCGTGATCGGCTGAGAAAAGTTAACGCTATGAGAAAATCAAGCAAATTTTTTACATCATCATGAGTTCCGTTTCCAGCAAGGCGGGTTTCCCATTTATGCAGCCAGAGCGCAAGGTTCATCCCTGTCTCCATGGCGGTACGGTATCGGATTAACGGCAAACACGACCGTGTAAAAATATTCTTGCGTAATTTATCGAATTCATTCGACACCGCCTCGAAATAGATAAGCGGCGTCTCTTCGGGATAATGATAAATATAGTTCCGAGAAAATGAAGTAAACCAGATAAATTTAACTTCATCAGAGAACCGTTCGTTCAGATCCATAAAAGCTTCACGCACGGCAAAACTCATATCGACATTCCGGGTCTTCAGGTCATTTTCTGAATAAATTTCAGCTTCATCCAAAACAACAGCCAGAATATATTCGCCATTAGGCAATAGCAGGCGGGCTCCATAATGAACCTCATGACTGAGTGTCAATGTAAATGGTACATATTCAGCACTATTCCAAGGATCCCAACCAAGAATTTTCACCAGCTTTTCAAAAAAAGTGGTAAAAATAAACTCCCTGTTCATACCAGTAGAAAATTTTTTGTACCGGTTGAATTCGGAAATTAAATGATCTATATGTTGAGTTTTTGAAGAAGTATACAGGCTCATGCGAAGTATTACATTCACTTTCTTTTTAATTTCGAGTATTTTAGTATAAATTGTCGTTTTTTGTAAATCCAAATCAAGGCGAATTTTTATAATGAGATACATAACACCACAAATCGTCGGTTTCTTTAATGATGACCACAGCCTGTACGTTGATGTTCAGAATATACCGGGAAAACAGCAGTCTATCCTTATCGACTGCGGTAATAACCATACTCTTACCGTTAAGGAATTCCTGAAAATATCGACGGTTCTGATCTCACACGCACATATAGACCATTTTATAGGATTTGATAATATCCTGCGCATGAACCTGCGCGAAAACAAACGCATCCTTGTTGTCGGCCCTGCTCCAATGTCACGCATTCTTTCACATCGCCTGCAAGGATATATGTGGAACCTTATTTACGACTCATCGTTTGAAGTTGAAGCGTGGGATATACACCCAAGAGTCATCAAAAAATACCTCTTTAAGTGCCGCGAAGGATTCTCCACGCGCCATTTCATAGAAACTATTCCGGCAAACGGTACAGTGCTTGATAACGATTACTATACCTGTTCATACATCCGCCTAAAACACGATATAACATCCATCGGATACTCAATTAAAGAAAAAGACCAGTATAAAATTGATAAAACCAAACTGCATAATCTCGGATTACAAAGCGGGTCATGGCTCTCTGCACTCAAAAAAAGAAATTTTGCCCCTACAGATACAATCATTGCAAGCACTGGTAAAACTTACTCATACAATAGATTATATGAGATGCTGGTTACTGAGGAAAAAGGATTTAAACTGACGTATATTACAGATACAATCCTTGATAAAAAGCTTGAAAAATCAATTGTACAGTTTGCGTACGGATCGGATGAGTTCTACTGCGAAGCGACTTTTCTGGACAGCGATATCCAGTACGCCAAGGAATATTATCACCTTACCGCCAAGCAAACCGGCAAGCTGGCGAAGAACGCTAATGTTAAGGTACTGTATCTTTTACACCTCTCCCAACGCTATGCGAATGCCTATTCTGTACTCGATGAGGCCCGTTCAAAATTCCAAAATACTCATTTTCCCCCGTTTAATACCGAATGTATGATAAAGAAGAAAGTATAACTTTCTATTTATCAAGATATATGCATGAATTGTGTTATTTTTTTCTACTTGCATACCTTTAAATACTGAAGATAAAGGTATTTTATGATTATAAACCGGTCTTTTTTCTACAAGCCGCTTATGATGATGGCGTATGTTTGTATATTTTTACTTCTGCTTTTACCCATTTCAATGAAAGCAGCGGAAATTGAAGATATAGCAACCGGCAAACAAAATAATTATATTGTTCGTTTCACTGACCCGCCACTATCAAAAGTCAAACGTTTTAAACAGGATGAATCATCTTTTTCTCCGCAATCAATATCTAACGCGCAAAGCACCCTGAATAACCGAAGAATGCAGTTTAAAGATGATCTTACCGCCTTACGCAAAAATTCTGGTTCAGGGCTATTCCTTGCCCCTTATGTACAACAAACTGATAATCAGGAGACTGTATTTCAGCATGAATATTCTTATTTGTTGTCCGGTGTTGCGCTTTCACTTTCAGCTGATGAGGCGGATGCCGTCCGTTCTCTGCCATACGTGGAAAATGTATATCCCGACCTCCCTGTATGCGTTTTGCTCAACAACTCTCACCCTATAATCAACGCGGATATGTACAGGCAGGAAACCGGAGCGACTGGTTCCGGCATAGTAATCGCTATTATAGATACAGGTATCGACTACCTCCACCCAGACCTTGGCGGAGGAATAGGCCCGTCATATAAAGTCATAGGTGGATATGACTTTATTAATGAAGACGACGATCCCATGGATGATAATGGACACGGTACTCATTGCGCAGGAATCGCGGCGGCCAACGGTACACTGCAGGGTATCGCGCCTAACGCTAAACTAATCGCCTATAAGGTACTCAACACGGAAGGAAACGGTATTTTTTCTGATATAATCGCCGCTCTCGAACGAGCGGCGGACCCTGATGAAGACCCTCTGACCGATGATCAGGTAGATATCGTCAGTATCAGTATAGGCGGTTCCGGAACACCGGACGACCCGATCTCACTCGCTGTGGATAATGCTATGGATCAGGGTATATTATGTGTCATAGCCGCAGGAAATGAAGGCGATTATTACTCGATCACATCTCCGGGGTGTGCCCGCAAAGCCTTAACCGTAGGAGCAGTGGACTCGGATTCGTATATCGCGGCATTCAGTTCGCGAGGCCCGACTCGTGAAGCCACTGTAATTAAACCCGACCTTACGGCGCCCGGAGTCGGTATTTACTCGACACTGCCGGATGGTACATTCGGTTATAAATCAGGAACTTCGATGGCTACGCCTTTTGTCTCTGGCGCATCGGCACTTGTGTTGCAAATGCATCCATCTCTAACTTCTTTTGAACTGAAAAATCTACTAAAATCAACTGCCGCAAATATTAATGAAGATACACTAACACAGGGTAGCGGATTGCTTGACATGTCTCCCCTCATAAATCTGACGACCATAGTTGATCCAGCCACCGTTTTTCTTGGAGCGGCGTCCTCATCTGAATCGACATGGACAACATCCACGAATATATCAGTAAAAAACATCTCTGCCAGTCAGATAAATTACGCAATCACATGGGAAGATGAACTGAATCCCGGGGTCATCGAATCAGCATTAGTTCCCTCTCTCACGATTGACTCCGGTTCTTCAACATCGTTTTCACTTACTCTTACCGTTAATACAGAGCAATTACCAATAAAATCAGAGCCATATATGTATGAGGGCAATATCCATATATCTGACGGTTCATCGGTATACACAATCAAAGTTTTGTTTCAATATGAACTGCCTGATCCATATGAACCGAATAATATGATCAACCAATCGTACCCTATTACAATGAGCGCTAGGCGGTCGTTATTACAGGATAACGCAAGAACAACGATAAACCCGTTTAGCGGGGAAGCATCGTATCCTGATTACGACTGGTTCTCTTTTTCCTGTAATGAAGGCGACGTTATCACCCTTGATATTAATGCGAAAGACATCGGCTCGTCGCTCAATGCGCTCCTGACGCTCTATGACAGCAACGGTACAGTGCTGACATCCAATGACACCTACGGGTATTATAAAGATCCGGTAATACGAAACTACACTATTGGGCAGGATGGAACTCTGCATGTCAGGGTCAGCGCATCAGGTAATTCAACCACCGGTCAATATCACTTAATTACATCAAAAAAACCGGACATAAATTCATGGTATACAGATATATCCTCCGTCAGCATTATTGACCTTGCTGATAACGGCAGATATACCGTTATAGCCGGTTCAACAGAACTCCAAGTACTGGATAATCTCAATGACGGCTTGCAGATATGGCAGGTTTCCAATACTGGCATTATCGATATGTCCGCCGCTGATGGGGCCGATACGGTTGCTGTTCTAAGCTCTGCTCCATACAAGATATCATGTTATGCCACAGCTTCCAATGTGCCACAGTGGTCATTTCAGTTTCCTGATAACGTGACCCCATCGGATATATCCGTATCGCGAGATGGAAGCACGATTGCGGTTTATTCCGAGTCTTCCGCAAAGACGTCTATCATAATATATGTATTCAAACGGGTTTCACCAACTCCCTACTGGATATATACTCAAACAACAAACCATATAAATAATCTAGGATTTGAAATCAACGCTACAGGTTCGTGCGTTTTATTCAGTGACAAAAATACGTCGTATATTCTTGATACCCAGCAACGCGTTCTTCGATGGTCAGGCCCGTGTGCTGAGCGTTCACTGCACATGAATGGAGATGGTTCCATTATAGTGGGTTCTACCACATCGTACTTATTTTCCGCAAAAAAATGGAACGGCACGTATTATGAAACTCTCTGGGATTATAACCCGGGTAATGGTACAAAAATATTTCGAAGCGCAGTTTCTGCCGACGGTTCCTGCATCGTTATGGGACAACGCCTGAATTACGGCCTGTACGGTCTGGATGATGACGGTTTGCTAGTATATATATTTAATATAAATTCAGGTCAACCGATTTATTCATATCATATACCAAAAGACGCTTTGCTTACCCCCAGAGACGATCTGCTCGGCGTCAAACTCCCTTCAGCAATAGACGAGATCGGGATATCCGATGATGGAAAAAATATCGTTATATCTACATGGGGAGCAGATCCGACTCAACCGGAACTATTTGTTTTTTCGCCCGAATATCAATATCCTCTGGGAACATATTACTCGCATGGTTCAATTAATGATATGTCGTATGTCAACGACCGCCTGAGTTTTATTTCGGAAGGCAAACATAATTTCAATTTTTTTCGAAGCGGAATCCAACAAGAGCTGGTATCTCTCTCTGTTCCGTCTCTGACACAGGCGATTCCGCCATTTATTCGAAATGCCTCGCTATCACCCGCCATAAGATCAACGGGAATTCCAATTACTCTATCTTCTGAAGTTTCAGACAGCGATGGAGTGTCATCGGTAACAGCAAAAATCTATTTCGACAATGACACTCTTATTCAATCTCTGACAATGCTTTCACAAACTACGCCAAACACCTATACCGGACAATGGACACCATCATTACCAGCGAACTACTATTATATAATCACCGCTGATGATCACAACAACAACACATCATTCACTAAAAAGAGTTATTTTACCACATATCCTCAGCCGTCAATTGCCCTTTTATCTGTACAGTTGGAAAGTGGATCCGCATATCTTCATCCGGCAGAACCGGCATATATACGATGCAATATTTCAAACGTCGGAAACGTCTCCACGGGCACTCTGACAGTTGCATTGCGGATAGCAGATCCCTATATCGAATCATATACCCGTACTACCGTTACGGTAGATTCCCTTTCAAGCGGCGAGTCAAGTTTGACACAAGCGCAATCCCTGCGCATAGAGCCTTCCAATACAATCCCGGATCAGTATACTTTCACCATAACGATTGACGTAACAGACGATGCGGGGAATATGTGGAATCTCACAACTAATCTGACTGCTCTTGACAATCGTCCTCCCGATGTATCGGAAGCACGATTTAGTAAGTATCTTTATGACAACGATACAACGGGCTCATTTACAGTACGAATTACCGATGGTACACCTGTGCAGGAAGCATCCGTTGAACTGCGTTTTAAAGACAATGACCAACCGGCCGCCGCATTTGCATTATACGATGATGGACTGCATGGAGATACAATGCCCCACGATGGAATATATGGATCAACATTCATTATACCGTATTATGATGCCATTTATTACGCGAATATTTCGGTCGCAGACTCATTAAACAATGATAAAGTATATTCGGATCAGGCTCAGTTTAGTTCTGTTCCCTACCAAGCTCACCATGCTGTTCTTATTGTAGATGACACAAGCGGCGACAGCGCTCCGTCCACTCGGATCACTGCGGATTTTTCTTTGCTTGGCATATCTGTCGATACATGGGATACAGGCTCACTCGGACAACCTCCTTTGAGCGTACTGCTCCAATATCGTACCGGTGGAGTTGTCTGGATATGCGGGCTTCTTTCCTCGCTCACACAATTTGATGATTCGGATCAGGCACTTTTGATACGCTACCTCAATCAAGGGGGAAACCTTTTGTTGTTTGGTGAACGCATCACGTATTATCTGACCGATTCAGGAAAACAAGCAAATACATTTATTAATGATTACCTTAATATCGAGTTTGTATTCAAAGACACAAACGGCGCCGCGATCAACGGCATCACAGATACAGTCTCGGAATCATTAACATTTACAGTACCGACTACGGGATACACCGCTGAAATCGATCCATCCGACTACGCTATATCTGTCTTGCAATACAGCAACGGCATCACGTATTCCTCAAAATGCGCCGCTGTGATGACCGACATGCCTCATTCATACCGATGCTTTTTCGCCGATTTTGATATCAGCATCCTATCATCTGAAGTGAATCGACGAACTATGATAAACGCCGTACTTGCTTATTTTTCTCGTCCGGTTATACAGGAACCTGAAGCAGTCCCAAAGGTGCTTCTTCCTGAAAATCAGGTTCTTATCGTGTGCTCAATTGCCGATCCAGATGGAATACACTCTGTATCAGCGATGATCAAAAACAGTGCCGGGACGCAAATAGCCGCCCTTACCCTTACAGATGACGGACTGACCGGAGACCAGACTGCGGGCGATTATGTATATTCAAAATTGTATACTACTCCTGCCAGCCCCAGCACTTTTTCTGTTACTGTTACTGCAACCGATACATTTCTGAATGAAACGGCTGTAACGGCTGAAAATTTATTTACTACCGAACCGAACCCATTCCTTACTATCAGTTCCATAATTCCGCATAATGGGTCACTATTCAAACCGGGCAACATGACAGAGTTTGATATTGTTTTTTCCAACAATGGAACATCATCTTTTACCGGAGCTATTGTGGTACTGGACATTGACGACCCGTATGTGGACTATTACAGTACACAATCCGTTACCATAGGTGCCATTGGAGCAGGTTCATCGTTCGCGACTGTAAACGGTTCGTTTTATCTCAAATTATCAAATCTTATCCCGCATAATTATGATCTCAAGATACCTGTAAAACTGCTAAACGCTCCTTCGGTTCCAAACGACTTTGCTTACAGCTTAACGGTTGAGGATACGGAACCACCCCTGCTGGTATCGTTCGATATTTCTCCCAGAACGCCGTTACCGGGCAGTACCCTTACTTTTTCCGCACTGGTTGAGGATGGCTCCGGTACAGCTTCGGCTAAACTGGTGATGACTGAGAGGAACTCCCGCGCGGAATCAATTATTTATCTTTTTGATGATGGAATGCATAGCGATGGGATCGCTGACAATCATTATTATGGCAACTCATTGACCGCCCCAGATCTGCCGGGCAAATACGATATCGACCTATACCTCTCTGATACAATAGGAAACGCCATAATAAAATATAATGTATCAAGTTTTACTACAAGTAATTTCACTCCGGCAAACCAGCTTCTTGTGGTGTATGACGATACTGATACCGGATCAAGCCTTTATTGGTTAATTGACTTTCTTAAAGCCAGTTCCATTCCTTACGATTTATATGAAACCGACTTATATGGCGAGATATCAGAATCAATTTTCCAATCATATACTGCCGGCGCTGTTATCTGGATTGCAGGCACTACGAGTGAAGGCGAAATCACTGTCAATGAATTGAATGCTATATCATCATTTCTGGAACATGGAGGAAACCTGCTGATGTACGGCGATAACCTGAGTTATCGCATAACAGCCGAACATGGCGCGTCTTTCCTTAGAGATTATTTTTTCGTATCCCACCTTAAAAAGAGCATTCAATTACAAAACATTCAGGGTTCCAGCAGTGCGTCTATCGCAGACGGGATGTCATTTACTCTTACAGACGGAAGTTTGCCCGGAGAACTCTCTGTTCTGCCACAAGCTGAGCCTCTTTTATACATCGATGCTTCAAGCCAGCCTGATGCGATAGAAGAAAACGGAACTGCCGCCGTCACAGCAGACACAGGAGTATACAGGATAGTCTTTATCGATTTCCGCTGGGACGCCATACACTCAAATTCATCACGTTTTTCTCTTATGACGAATATTCTCGCATGGTTGGGTATTCAACCGTATGTATCGCTTTTGCCGCTCAGTATAATACCCTCCCAACCTTCAGCCGGCAACACTTTAACTATTGAACTGCCTGTATCAGGACATCAGACATCAGACCCAATATATGCCCTTATAGAATCGCCTGACGAATATCGCATATCAAAACTCATCCTTTTTGATGACGGCACACATGGTGACGGTTATGCCTCGGATTCTATTTTTTCGCGTTCATTGCTGTTAAACGAAACCCCTGCGCTCTATTACATTGACATTGAAGTTGATCGTGAGAATGACACAAACTTATTCTTTGATAATCATTACAGTTTTAGCACAGATCTGAAACCTAACCTCATTTTTGATGGATACTCGATCACTGATACTCATCTTCAGCCGGGTGATATTTCGTATATACATATGTACATAACCAACAACGGACTGGCATCAGCAGGCAATGTGGAAGCTGTTGTCTCCTTGAAGGACGAGTACATAGACTTTTACAACCAGTCGCCACTGAAATTCGGTTCCATTTCTCCCGGTTCAACAGCGACCGCCGGGCAATCCGCATTTTATATAGCTCTTAAAGAAAGCTGTCCTGACAACTACACAATTACCGGGCATATATATATTGAAAGCATAGCTGGATATCGTACGCTTGACATCGTCACCTTCACTGTTCATGACACCCGGGGGCCGGTATTAGATTCTATAAGCATCACCCCAAGAATACCACAGGCAGGCATGAATGCCCGCTTTGACGCGGCGGCAATCGACGGTTCAGGGGTACAAGCTGTTGAAGCAGAAATATATAATTCCACCGGCACTCTGCTAACATCAATACCCATGAATTACGATAACGACTCACACTTATATTTCGCGTACTGGACAACACCTCTCGAAAACGACAATTTCTCCGTATCGGTCAGGGCAGTGGATAATCTGGCAAATGAACTAACGTCGGAAGACGTTTTATTTTTCTCTACACACCCGTTCATAAAGAAAAACTCAATCCTGTTTGTACAGTCAGAAAACACATCATCGACAGCAAATTTTCTTATTAGCAAAGGGTATAGTTTTGATATATGGGACAAGCAGATACGAGGCATCCCTGACACGTCAGTTCTGCTTTATTACAAGGACGATATAGTTATTTATGACACGGGAATCGTCGTGTCACCTGATGATTTTCACAGTTCCGAAGAATCCGCTTTAAATACCTATTACGACAACGGTGGCAATGTGCTTTTACTCGGTTCAGGTATTGTTTCTGTTCTTACCAGTAATGGAGTCCAAAGCAATTTGTTCCTAAACAACACTCTCCATATAGAATATGCATCTTCTTCCACTTACCCCGATATTTCAGGGACTAGCGGAGATATATTCAATTCGCTATCTTTCGCACTCGGAGGGAATAAAGCCGGAGTATTCACTGTTACAAGTCCTGCAACCGGAATCCTTCAGCCTGTTAATACCTCCAATCCAGACTGGTTTTCAGGGTCACGTATAGCTGATAATGATTCCAAAGCGCTATTTTTACCACTTTCCCTTATGGATATTTCGTTTGCGGAAGACAGGTCTGCGATTATCGCACAATCATTATCGTGGTTATCCGGTGGTGATTCAGCCCCTGTCGTGTCCGATTTGGGGGTTGAACCGTCAGTAGCAGAACCCAGTGATATATTTACTTTCAGCGTGACCATAACTGCCAATAGCGGCATCAGTTCAGCTTCTGTGAAAATTTACAATAACGATTTGACAGTTAACACTACCGTTCCCTTGTATGATGACGGTGTTCACCTTGACGGTTCGGCAGGTGATAGTTTTTTCGCGACTCAATGGATATCGCCATCCGCCGCTGATACTTTCAGTTTTGACCTCAGTGTGTCCACAAATTCTGGCAAAACAGCCTACAGAAACAATGCCGCAACGGTATCGACTTTTCCAAGGCCTGTGGTGGTGTTTGATCATTACACACTCTCATCGCCCGGAATATTTGTTGCTAATCAAATGAATTATTTTGATCTTTATATTCGTAATGACGGCAATGCCTCAGCCAATAATGTTACAGTGAAAATAACAGCTGATACCCCGTATATTGATTTTATCACGACCTCATCCGCACAATACGGCAATATTTCATCCGGCGTTATAAAAAAACAGAGCGGCGCTAAACTTTCTTTAAAAACAACTGAAGGCTGTCCTGATAATGCCGTGATAACCATAAACATAACCGCCAATGACAACAACAATATTTTGCATACAGACTCCTTCACTATTACCATTCACGACCTTTCAATTCCTGAACTATCTGCCCCTACATTAATTCCTTCTTATCCTGAACCCGACGCTATCGCGGCACTAACAGTCACGGCGTTTGATGCGTCCGGAATACAGAACATCAGTGCGGCGCTCATCGACCAGTTTCAAACAACGATCGATACAATTCAGTTATATGATGACGGCAGTCATAACGACGAACTTGCCGGCGATGGCATTTTCAGCAATTTGTTCACAGTACCCAGCGCCAGTTCACATTACAAAATTATTTTTCAAGCCGCTGACGCTGTAGGCAACAACGGCTTTTCGGCAGAAATTCTCTGGTTTTCCACTATTCCTTTTGAAAAACGAAATGAATTGCTTCTTGTTGATTACAGTATCACCGATCCGACCATTAAATCTCCGCTGTCATTATCGCTGGAAACTCTCGGCATCGGCTATGATGTGTGGCAGCCAGTCATTCGTAACGACATATCTTCTTCGATACTATCATTGTATACAAACGGGACAGTAATATACGAAGCGTCATCTTCACCTGATTCCGTACAACGCAATCTTGTTTCGCTGACGGAATACATGCATAACGGAGGTACATTATTTTTATTCGGAGACAATATCGCATATACCCTTAGCGCAAATGGCATTAATGCAAATACACTACTTGATGAGTACTTTCATATCCGTTTTATTCAAATACCTACACCTGATACCTCGCTAACCTGTGTCGACAGCTCATTCAATGACAATCTATCAATGACAATATCAGCTTTTACAGCGGGAGAAATAGATCCTTTGGAGCCTGCTTATCCCATTCTAAAATTCACAACGGAAACAAATCGGCTTTCATCGGGAACTGTGATGAGTATAAATATCGCTGAAGACTTTATTGCCGGTTATGCTGATTTTCCGTTTGACGCAATAGAATATGCTACACAACAAAATACTTTGCTGAAAAATATCATAGATTATATCGGAATAGAAACCGGAGTAAAACTCGCATATTGCTCAGTCTCTCCTCAAATCGCATTCATGGATGATACGATTACTATTTCCGCCAACATAACTTCTGCATCACCGATTACAACAGCCGCTGTTGATATATCTGATCTATCAGGTAATAATATTGCGTCATTCAACCTTTACGATAACGGGACTCACGGAGATACTATTGCCGGTGACAATATTTTTTCAAATATCTACACAGTAGATAGTACTGATACCATCTTTTACGTAAATTTATCAGTAGAAACCGCCAGTGGTTTATCTTCATATTTTCCTCATTGCGCTGAATTCTATACCACTGCCCGTCCCATTCTCTCTATTGCCTCTTACTCCCTTGTACAGACAGCAAGTGTTAAACCCGGCGAATACACACAGATGAACATAACACTTAATAATTCAGGAACAGCAAGCGCTCAATCAGTATATGCTACCTTATCCGTTTCCGATGAATATATGGACTTCATATCAACTATTCCCGTCTCATATGGTGATATTGCATCAGGTGTATCGGTAACAAACAGTGCATCAACATTTCGCTTCCGCCCATCATACGATTGCCCGGATAATCATTTGTTTGAAATAACTCTCTCCGCGACGGACTCAGCAGGTATAACCCATACAGATATACTGTATATAACGGTTACAGACACAACACCTCCCCAACCTTCTGCATCAGAACTTTCTCAAACCACTTTCATGCCGGGCGACTCTGTTGTCATCACCAGTTTGATTCTGGAAGGAAGCGGCATCGATATAATACAAGCCGTACTAAGCAATACGCAAACAGGATACAATGCAGTTGTTACATTACAGGATAACGGCATATTTCCCGATCAGGTAAAAAACGATATGATCTTTTCAGGTACATTTATTACTCCACCGATTCCTCAGTCATTCCATCTCTCGTTATATACAAAAGACCTGCCGGGTAACAGCATGACAGTTGATACAGGACTGCGTTTCACCACAGAACAATTTATAACGGAATCACGCCTGCTCCTCCTAGACGATGACGGCGGCATTACAAATCAGGAATCACAATACCAATCAATTTTGAGTTATCTCAATATCCCGTTTGATTACTGGGACAGCTCATTGCGCGGATCAGCCTCTTCAGAACTGCTCGAAAAATACCGCAATGGGGCGGTTCTTCTTTTTACAGGAACGAACTCATCTATAGACAGAGTATCTTCTGAGGAACAGTACGCTTACCAGTCATACCTGAATAGCGGCGGTTCATTAATGATGACAGGCAGTAATAACAGTTATCTTCTGACTAACTACGGCATTACCACGAACACGCTTCTCAATTCCTACTTTCATGCTCAATTTCAAAGTACTTACACCGGAAACAATACTATCCTGTCTGTAGACGATATCTGGTTCTCAACGCTGATTCTCACCGACCTTGCCTACGGAAGTACAGGCGAATGCGACCCTATTTCCCCTGGCACGGCAATTATTCAGTATACGGACCACTACGTATCCAGCGGTACCGCGGCGATCAAAACCGATACCAGCACATATAAAACACTTTTCTATGATTTCAAGATTGAAGATATAACAAGCTCATCCCAGAAAAACATCGTACTGGATCGTTCAGTCAAATGGCTATATGGACCGGAAATAACCGATTATTCGCTATCAAAACGTTATGGCGCACCGGGAACACCTGTGGACATTTTTTGTACCGTCGGACAATCACAACCGATATCGCTGGTAAAAGCATACATCTACGATAAAAATACCGTTTTCGTAACGTCCATTACTCTGTATGACAATGGCACTAGCCCGGATGTAACAGCTTCTGACGGTATCTATTCAGGAAGATTTAGTTCGCCTGCCTCAAATCAGACATACTCATTTATCCTGCAGGCTTACACATCTAATACGTATTCACGCTACAAGACATCCCTTTCATATACGACACGAAGCATTCCTGTGCTCGGTCTGACAAATATCCGTTTTGAGAATGGAAATTTCACAAGCGGCATTTCACAAAATATCGCTATTGATATAAAAAATCACGGGCCAGTCAATGCCGATGCGGTAACCGTCGCTTTATCTTTTGATGATCCATATGTTACATCAGCTGAGTCAACTGTTGTGTACGGCACTGTCACCGGCGGTTCAACATATATATCTCCGTCATTTGCTTTTAACGTGCACATCAGAAATGATATCCCTCACGGGCATGTAATTAAAGCAATTATCACAATGAAAGGTTATTATAATAGCACTCAATACTCATACACCACAACATATCCAATTGTAGTATCTGACACCACAGCGCCGTCTATCACAGAAGGAAAAGCGACGCCCCGCAACAACGAACCGAATTCACTCATTACTATACAGGTACATGTTATTGAAGGAACAGCAGTTCACAGCATCATCGCTGATATATATACAGATGAAGGAATTATTGCGGCAAGCCTCCCGATGTATGATGACGGAAGCCATAGTGATAATGAAAGCACTGATTCCATATATGGCGCTGAATGGATTACAGAGCCGACTCCAGCACAATACAAGGTATCAATAACTGCCGAAGATTCGCAGGGAAACAACATCGTCTACACGGACTGCCTTCACTTCACAACCAAACAGTTTGTCAAAAAAAGCCCGGTTTTACTCGTATACAATTCTTCAGATAGCGATTCTCTGCCAGAAACATTCATCAATACTGCCTCAAACCTCGGTTATTCGTGTGACAGGTGGAACAACCTTTATCGCGGTACGCTCAATGAATCAATCACCACGCAATACCAGTATGGAGCGGTAATTCTGCTGTGTGATGACGAAGGTATCAATCTGGTATCGAATGACGACTATACGGCGCTATCCGCCTATCTGGAATACGAAAGTAATTTGCTTATTACTGGATCCAACATCGCTCTGAACATGGAAAAAAATCCACTGGCAATGTCCTTTCTTAATACTGTTTTTAATGCGGTATCGGTTATTGCACATACAGGAGCACTCACTCTTAATCCAGCGGAATTGAATCAGACTGGATTGACAGAAACAATTAATTTCTCTGCCGGTTCACAAATCGGAGAACTGGATATTATCGCACCTGCGCGCCAACTATATTTACTTAGTAATCAGGCATATTCAAGCGGCACTGCCGCCGTCTCCATAGAAAAGGATGCATATCGCGCAATACTCTGTGATTTCAGTATCGGAGATATATCTTCTCCATCAGAATATACAGAGCTCGTTGATGGGGTACTATCATGGCTGCTCGATCGGGATAACGACGCGCTTATCGATGATTGGGAAATAACCTATTTCGGTTCCCGCAAATTATTCAATAATACCGAAGACCCGGATAATGACGGGCTGAATAACGCTCAGGAAATGGGTTTCAAATCCAACCCGACAATTGCTGATACGGACAATGACTCTGCCTCAGATCATATGGAGTACATAGCGGCTACCGACCCGAATGATCCAGCATCAAAATTTATCATAATTGACCACAGCCGTGATTTCTCTGGAATCACACTTACATGGCAGAGTGTCCCTTTCAAAACCTACAAGATCTTTTACACAGAAATGCAGGGAGGCACATTTATTCAAATCGGCTCGGTAACAGCAACGGGAACTGAAACGATATATATTGACTCAGGAGCACCGCCCGAGAGGCTTAACCCTGCCGCAAAAGAAAGCGGATTCTATTTCATTACAGTCAGCGAATGAAGAATGTCTTTACTTGCGGACATAAATGGTTCTTGACGCAAATTGAGAGTCCTTTTTATACCAGTGATGGATAACGGCAAAAAATTCATCAGTAAACCTGACTCTGGTCATAGGAGATAATTTTTCGACAGGAGAATCAAGGACATACATCGAGAAATATCTCTTGTGAAGATGGCTATATAGAAAATCAGGATTCAGGCTTCCCTGCTGAATCAGTTTGCTTATCGCAAAAGGATGCAGGTACACTGTTTTTCCAGCCGCAAGTATAAATCCAATATCTTCCGCAATAACCGGCCCTTTTTCATTGCGAATGGCAGAGACAGTCAACTGATCTATCCGGCGGCGCATCTCCGGTACTTTAAATAATTGCAAGGGATGGCGCGTAAACAAGATATACGCACAGACCAGCATGATTGCGGCAACATATCTTATCAATGCGTGCGGATCTTTGCAAATCGCATGGACTCCATAGCCGGACATGAGACACAACCCGAAAGTCGCTTCAAAAAAATAATGGTGTGAAGCTCCGGCACGTCCGGTTAAAAATAACGACAACAAAGCAACTATCCCATATACAATAAACGGAGATTTCCAAAATGGACGCATCAATAAAGCAGGCAAGGCCATCAGCCACAGAATGCCGGTAATTCGCATAAAATCCTTAATATGAAACACTAACCTATCAATATCATAAGAATATGCATTATAGGTAATTAGATGCCGATAAAAATGGCCTTTTGTTAGTGCTGTCAGAACTCCAAATATAACAAGCCCAACTCCGATAAAGACCCCACAATAATGAATAGCCTGTTTTTTATCTTTCCTGAACATAAGCAATCCACACGCTAATGGAGCGGTCAAAAGTGAATGCTTCGTATACAAACTCATCATCAGGAAGATAAAAGCGACTATATAACTGCGCTTATCATTTTTAATAAAGTAAAAAAATCCCGCCAGCGAAAAAAATGCGCCGAGCATATCCACACGGCAGACAATTCCGCCCCTCACTACCCATGGCAATGTAAGAAAACAAGCTGAAGTTAACAAAGCGCTGAAGTTACACCGTAATTCCCGCCTTACAGCCAGAAAAAGCACACACGCTGAGCCGAGAATCGATAAAATGGAGATAACCCGTCCGACAAGAAACGGATTACTATCGAAAGAAATAAAATTTAACATAAAAAATACTGGTGGATAATTAGCCACGATCAGCGGAAAACTGCTCATATCCCTGTAAAGGTCGCCGCTCCAGAAAAGACGAGCCATATGCATGCATATCCCTTCTCCGTTTTCCAGTGGATAAGGGTAGGTCGCCAGCGAATACCCTCTGAAAAGGAATAAAGACACAAGCAGGCATACAAAAACGCTCATAACAATAGTGATAATAACATAACTCTTTCCTGTATCGGCATTCATTCCTATCATACCTGTTTTATTTCACAACAATGTGCGGAATATTTAATCGGCAAGTTTTTCCTGAACAGACTACTTATTATTCGCAATATATGGGGAGAAAATCAATTTATTTCTTATTTCAAGTTCATTTTTGTATTCAAAAATATTCAAAATTCCTATTGGTATCATTATTGCTTATTTAAATGATGATAAAAAAAGCGGTCACAAACAAGGAGGGATTCCAATGTCCAACATATCGAGTATTAATGGGTACAATGCCTCAAACAACCAGCATGTGCTAAACGAGAAGGAACGTACAACGTTAGCAAGGCAAAACACAAATCAGGAAAAAATTGTTAAAGATGTAGTTGATGAACAACTAAAAAATTCCATAAAGAAACTGAATCTTCAGGCATCATCTCAGGATATTGTCAGCGCTGAAGAAGCATCTGATATTCTATCTCTATTAATACAGGATATCGGTGATAACAGTAACGCGGCCAATTATCATTCAAAAATGGAACCAACCAGAGTAAACGCACTGATCAATCAATGATATAAGAAGTAAGTTCCGGAAAAAAAGCCCCGTCCGTCAGAACGGGGCTTTTTTTATTTGTTTTTTGTAAATTACAATTAGCCCGCGATTAATTTTTCAGCTATTTGCACAGCATTCCATGCCGCGCCTTTAAGAAGGTTATCGCTGACAACCCATAAATTTAACCCATACTTAACCGTATCATCCTCACGAATACGCCCGACAAATGTCTCGAATTTATCTGCGGATGTGATCGCCAGAGGATAAAGTTCTTTTTCTATATCATCCTGCACAATCACATTTTCCGTAGCCGCCAGCAACTCGCGGGCTTTTTCAACAGTGACACGCTTTTCAGTTTCAATATTTACCGATTCACTATGCCCGCGAAGAACAGGCACACGGACACAGGTAGCTGTAACCGCAATTGAGTTATCGCCCATGATCTTCTTTGTTTCCTTGATCATCTTAACTTCTTCGTTGGTATATCCGCCCTCTTCTATACCGCCTGACTGAGGAATTCGTGGTAACGCATTAAATGCTATCTGATGAGGAAATATCGACCGTTTATACTCTTTTTTCTGAAGAACAGCCTCCGTTTCTTTCAGCAGTTCCTCCATCGCTTTCATGCCGGCGCCGGAAACGGCCTGATACGTCGACACAACCACTCGTTTAATCTTTGCGAAATCGTGCAGTGGTTTTAACACCTGAACCATCTGAATGGTTGAACAGTTGGGGTTCGCAATAATCCCCTTATTCTTAAATATATCCGACGGGTTAACCTCAGGAACCACAAGAGGAACATTGGGATCCATACGGAAGGCGCTGGTGTTGTCAATAGCCACTGCGCCGGATTTAACCGCGTACGGTACAAATTTTTTGCTGATGCTTCCGCCTGCGCTGAACAACGCTATCTGAATACCTTCAAAAGAATCTTCCTTCAATTCCTGAATCGTATATTCTTTACCTTTGAACATTGCTTTTTTTCCGGCAGACCGTTCAGATGCAAGAAGGCGCAGTTCACCTACCGGGAAATTACGTCTTTCGAGCGTTCTCATCATTTCCTGCCCAACAGCTCCGGTTGCCCCTACAACAGCCACAGAATACGTCTTACTCATTTCTCATCCTCCAATCTCCATTATTCGAAAATTACACTTGCAATTGAATATTCGGTGCTATGCGTCAAACTAATACTAATGCGTTGTATATTAAGCTCTGATAAAGCTCGGTTGAGCTCCCCTTTCATTTCAATACCCGGCGCGCCGAGATTATTCTTATATACAACAACTTGCGTATAATTACGCCAGTTGTTCCAGTTTAAAGCCTGAAAGCAGGCGCATTTAGCGGCAAATCTCGCGCCAAGATGTTCTGACCAATTTTTTTTTGTGCATGAATATTCTATCTCATCATAAGAAAAACAGCGATTCAAAAACCTGTCGCCGAACTGTTCCCGCAATTGCCGTATACGCCTGTTATCGATTATGGATATACCACAGCTCGCAATCATCTGTCAAATACCGGCATGCTTCTTTTTTTCGATTATTATATCAACAGCTTCCAATACGTCTTCAACACAAATGGCATCCATGCAATGTTGCGGTTTCAGGCATTCTTTTCGCATACAAGGTGCGCACAATCTCCCGTCGGTTTTATGTATCACAATGTTGCCGTTACCATACGGCCCTGTTTTTAACGGATCGGTCGGACCAAATAGAGCAATAACCGGAACATTCACGGCAACAGAAAGATGCATGGGTCCCGAATCATTCGTAATCACCAAATCCATGGCGGCGAGCAATGCGGCAAGTTCCAGCGCCGATGTCTTCCCTGCCGCTAGTATCGGCGTTTCACGCATCATCATAGCGATGTTTTCAACAGCCGCAACATCGCCGGGACCTCCGGTGAATACCACATCCGCATGGTAATCATGTATAAGTTTATCCGCAACACGAGCAAATCGCGCCTGAGACCAGCATTTTGATTCCCAGCGTGCATGAGCATTTATCGCTATTCGTATTTTACCGGAAGACGGGATTATCGACCGTATCGTACTATCTTCGTCTTTACTCCATATAAGAGGAAACGCAACTTTCTGTTTTTTTGTATCAATCCCGAAAAACTGCGCCACTTTCAGATAGCGATCAACAGCATGCCTCTTTTTATCAGTCACCTCAACCTTATAATTATAACAGAAACCGCTTCCCTCACGAGCATCACTTAGTCCTATACGGTATCCTGCGCCGCTGAAACGTGTTATCAGCCCACTCCTTAGAAGACACTGCAAATCAATGATTAAATCAAACCGCTCTCTTCTGACCGAGTTCAAAAGCGACCCGATTTCCCTCATGGTAGCCGGCAGATTACGTTTTCTTCCCCATCGCTTTCTATCAAATATATATAACCGCTCTATTAGAGGATTATTTGCCAGCAAATCAGCGTATTCTTTGTTCACCAGCCAAAATATGGACAAGCCGGGATATGCGCTTTTCAGAGAATTCAACAACGCCAGAGCGTGAATTACATCACCAAACGCACTTGGTTTGATAATAAGAATTTTCTCATTTCCCTTTAAATTCACGCATTCCCCTCCAAGCGCATTTTTGCCGGAAACATGCAAATATGCGCCGCTACGAGCATCAATGACAGTATCAACCTGTATCGAATTTTATTGTTAGCAAAACAGGTCAGTACAGCTAATAATATATAAAAGATACTATTTATCATACATTTAGCGAATAAAGCAATAAAAAGCGCACTTGCAGGTAAAAGCCCCCTGTTCTTTCTGAAAAAAAGGTAACGCGACCGATAATACTCTAACCTGCTTCGCACAGGAACTTTGCCAGCAGATTTTCCCTGAAGGTGCACAATCCGAGCTGAAGGAATATGCATAATGTCGTACCCCGCCTGTTTTATACGATAGCACCAGTCAGTTTCCTCCAGAAAAAAGAAATAATCCTCATCAAGCCTCCCTATCTTTCGAATACATTCTGCCCTCACTGCCATACACGCGCCAATAATAGAATCAACGGGTAATGGTTGTGCATAATCAATCTTCTTGCTGGGATATTTTTCAGGAAACAAGCGTTTCAAAAGGCTTTTATTCAACAGTTCCGTAGCGAGCGACGGATAATTATCGAAAGAATGCTGTTTTCTGCCATCAGGATATATCAGCTGACCGCCGCAAATCCCTGTCTGAGGATGGATTTCCATGTAGGATATTAACTGATCAATAGCGCCGTCTTCGACGCTCGCATCTGTGTTGAATAGGACGAGATACCTGCCGGAAGCGATCTCAATTCCCTGATTTACCGCCCGCCCGAAACCGCGGTTCCTGTTGTTTTCGATAAGCAGGACATCGGGAAACCGGTCTTTTACTATGGCAACACTATTATCAGATGAATCATTGTCAACCAGAATAATCTCAAACGAGTATTTTTTTATATGTGTTTTTAGCGAATTTATACACGGAGGAAGCAAGCTTTCAGTATTCCAATTCACAATGATAATTGAGATAACAGGCGGCTTAGTAGGCATTTTTACGTGCGATGAAAGTCATTAAAATTATTTTTATATCAAGAAGAAGCGACCAGTTTTCAATATAGTACAGATCATATTTTATCCGCTCTTCCAAAGAGGTATTTCCCCGCAACCCATTCACCTGCGCCCAACCGGTCATACCAGATTTTACCCTGTGCCTGCTCATATAATGCGGAATATTATCTTTAAATTTGTCAACAAAATACGGGCGTTCGGGACGAGGCCCCACAAGACTCATATCGCCGTGCAGTACATTAAACAATTGCGGCAATTCATCAAGGTTGGCTTTACGCAAAAATGCACCAATACCAGTACGACGGTCATCATCGGGCTTTGCCCATACAGGGCCTGTCTGCGCTTCAGCGTTCACTGCCATCGTCCTGAACTTATACATAGTGAATACTTTACCATCAAGCCCCATCCTTTCCTGCTTATAAAAAATAGGACCGGGCGACGTCTTTTTAATAATGAGCGCTATCACAAGGAAAAGCGGGCTAATCATAATCAATCCTGCCCCTGATGCTATGATGTCAAACCAGCGTTTTACAAAATACCACCAGCTTAATAGCGGAGTTTCTTTTATGCCGACAAACGGGATACCCTCGATTTCCTCTATGGTCATTTTACTAATCAGAATCTCGACGATATCAGGAAGAATCCTGAATTTAACA
Source organism: Candidatus Auribacter fodinae (assembly GCA_003599815.1). Taxonomy (GTDB): domain Bacteria; phylum Auribacterota; class Auribacteria; order Auribacterales; family Auribacteraceae; genus Auribacter; species Auribacter fodinae. The sequence goes on along the minus strand of QZJZ01000044.1, from coordinate 3,384 downwards.
ATCGCCTTCTCACAAAGAAGGATAATATCAATAATTTTTTCCCGCTCTTCAGACGGAAGGCCGACCACCACTTCATCAATCCCTTTATTTTTAATCACTGACGCAATGTCTTCCGTTGTTCCAAGGATACAGTCTTTATACTGGAACTCTTTTGGGGCACCATCTTTGGAAAGAGTAAGAAATCCCACTGCCTTGTATCCAAGAGCAGGTTTCCGGGTAATAATTTTATAATAGTGCTGTGCCTGATTTCCGATACCGACAATCAAGACTTTACGCAAAAGAAAACCGCGTGACCGAAGGTTAGCCTGTATGGAACGTATCACGACTTTTTCGATAATGAGGGTAACTACTATCATCATAAACGCGATGAGCATAACCCCGCGTGAATACTCGAACTGGCGGTACATATATGTTCCGGACATGACAATCAGTGAGCCGATAACAACACCCTTTATAAGAGAATAAATCTCGCCAAGATGGAATGGGTCAACCTTAGGTTTATAGATACCGAGCCGTTCAAAAATAATCACATAAAGCAATGCAACCGGCACGACAATCTTCAGGTAAGCACCTATACCATGAATTCCCTTGGGTACCTCAAAAAATGTATAAAAACGTATATAATAAGCAGATATAAAACAGATAACGATTGACAGAAAATCCATTGCAGTCAATACTGCAGAGAAAATGGTATGTTCATGTTTTTTAATAGCGTTAATCATTGTGCCTCTTTATTCTGTTTTTCTTTTACTGAGTAATAAAACGACTCAAGTTGAGCGTATATTTTCTGGTGGTCATAGCGTTTCATGCTGTCACTCGCGGCACGGGCGACAGCGTTGGCATCTTTTTTTAATAAAAACATTTCCATACCCGCTACAATATCCGGTATACTCTCCGGCTTGTCAACGATAAAACCCGTTCCACCGTGAATGACCAGTTCTCCTGCGCCATTAAATTGTGTGGTGATTGCCGGCAAACCGCATGAAAGAGCTTCAAGAATAACCAGTGAACATGGATCATAAAACGTTGGCTGAATAAGAAGATCAGCACAGGCATACACCTTTTCAACCTGCGGCAACGCATTCAGGCATATACAGCATCCGCTCAAGCCGACTCTCTCTATCATACGCGCAGAAGACGCGTTATGCTTTCCGATAATCAGCGCCTTCAGTTTGACGTCAGGATGCTTGTCCATGAATCGAGTACAGGCATCAAGAAAAAAACGTAACCCTTTTAACCTGAAATTATGAGCGACAAACAATACAATATACTCATCCTCCCTGACCCCGTATTCCAGTCTCATTGGTGAGCGGTATTTTTCTCGCACCTCGTACGAGAACCGTTGTGTGTCCACTCCATTATAAATTAAATGTATCTTATTGTCCGGTATGTCAAACCGTTCCTTGATATCATTAGCCACCATCTGTGATATAGCAAGATATTCAGGCAGTTTTTTCAAGGTATACTGTTTCCATTCTATATAAAGAAATAACAGATGCTTCAAATTAACCAAACGCGAAAGTTTATACAAAAAGCGTATAAGCGGCTGGTCGCTGAAAGCAAGGATATTCTGTTCAAATGACCGCCGGTGCAATCCGCCGTGCGGCTGAAATACATTCATAGTCAGATTCTTGCCTAGTACATGAATTATATCGAACGAATACCGGCGTATCATACTGCTTGAGTTAATAACAAAACTCCATGCCCGAAGCCACCGTATACCGGGAATATACGGCACAGCATGAAAATAAAACCTAGCAGTCTTCAAGGTATCCTGACCATCCATTGCAAAAACATGGACTTCATGACCTCGGTCAAGAAGATACATGACGAAATCATACAAGTATCGTTCCGCGCCGCCTCTATGCAGTAAAAAATGGTCTATATTAAACGCTATGCGTAATGGCGTGTTGTCAGGCATTGTCCTTTATATGTTCCCATGAATGAATATTCTTTCGTTTGAGTACTTTTGGAATATGATTCTCTATTTTCTGAGTTTTCTTCTGTATAGCCCGAAACAATGCCCTCCCTGATTTATCAAGCTTTGAGCATTGGAGGTAACAGTGGAGAAAATCAATACGGTCTTTTAAGGTTATCGCTCTGAACCGAGTAGTAAATTGAAGCTGAGCAAGGTCTTTCACGCACCACCGTTTCGGTGACAGCATATGCTTTTTGAGACGTTGAAGGTCGAGCAGATAAAATTTCACAGAACCATTTTCCTGCTGTATAAAGATATGCCCCGCATAAAAATCTTTATGAAAAAAGTTTCGAGAATGCAAGGCCCTCGCCATGAAAGCAATCTGATTGATACACTCTTCTTTTAGTTCAGGAGTAAGACGGGATTCATGCAGTACTGTTTCCAAAGAAACGCCGTTATGAATTTCACTGGTTATCATAATCGAGGCGGAATAATCGCTTTTATACCCCCACGCGACAGGCACAGGGACATTGACTTCAAAGCGCTGGCAAATAAGATGATTACGCCATTCCTCACGAGCGGCATTGTATATCTCTTTTCTTGATTTTGATGTGTGCTGTCGTTTTCGCGGAGTATGTTTCTTTATATAAAAAACCGATGTTGCGTTACCTGATCCAAGCGAGAAGGTATCCACGTGCCTGCCGGGATTATCGGTGATATTTTGCCCATCAGTCTGGTGGGAAAACAATGCCTCGAAAGTATCAATCCCCGCCTCATGCAAGGCTGAGTAATAATTCTCATTTATAAACAGCATGCCGTTATCTGACTGCACACGACGCGTAATAATCCCTTTATCATGTGACCTTCGGCTTCGCAGCTTAGCGCAACGTTCTTCGATTTTAGATTGCAACAGCTTTTTTTCAGTGTGGGAATCAGTGTATGCAGTGAGCGCTATATCTACCTGACCGGAGTTCAAAAAAGGTTCTGCTGAGAAAAAAAACGCTGTCAAGTCACGTATTCGTTCCTGTAACGAACATTTTTTCTTTTTGCGTAAGCGGTGAAGGTCAAGATATGAAAAAATATAGTCTCCCTTTTTGACCGCATTCACGTTGATAAACATATGCTTTAAATACAAATCCGGATAACTGAAGCCAGCATCATGCAGTTTCTTAATCTGAAGCCCTATGAATGTCAAAAGGTCATTCATCAGAGTATAATCCCTGTTGTGCGCCAACCAGTCGTCAAGGGGTATGGAATCTTTGATCTCTTCAGATATAAAAAACGATCGTTTTTCAAAACCACAAACAGTCTGCTCACCAAAGGCGGCCAGCGGAATTGTATTGAATCCATGCGCCTGCAAAAGCAGGGCGTTTTCCCACTCAATCTGCGCTTCCGACTTGGCTTTCCCATAATAAAACAGAGAAGAGATACTATTATTAAATGATGGGGTATGAAATGTTTTGATA
>QZJZ01000008.1 GCA_003599815.1 Candidatus Auribacter fodinae | reverse complement strand
AAGTGGACAACCTCAATGAGAACAGAGGACAATCAATAGTCGCCTGACACTTCACCGTTGAAAGGGTACCTGTCAGATCAAGTCGTGACTACTACAAATAAATTCACTATGTTATTCCATTAAGATAAATTTGACATCTAATCACTCCCGATAATAATGCTTAATCACACCACCAAGCCGTGATTCACATTTAACATCTCCTGTACTATTTATCGTATAATTATCCAATCCTGAATGCGGTCGTTGCGTATATATAATATGAAACGAATTCTTTGATAAGATAATTGAAATGATCTTTTCCAAATACAAAAAATTTATCTAAACATTCACGCTTAATCGTTCCTACAAATCCTTCACAATATGGATTCAAATTCGGACTTCTATACGGTATCGTTTTTACCAAAGTATTATAGTTTTTGAAGATATCATCAAACGTATCAGGATATTTGCTGTCAGCATCCCGAATAAGCAACTTTTTGCTATCATTATCAAACAAAGGTTCAATCTCTTTTGCTTTCTCAAATACCCATTCAGCAGTTGGCTTATAAGTTGTACCGGCAATATGTACTTTTCTTGTTCGGATATTTATAAAAAATAATACAAATATCGTCTTAAGACCAAGCGGTGTACAAATCGTTTTTGAAAAGAAATCACAAGAAAAAAGAGTCTTAAATGTACGCTTAATATAAGCATCCCAAGAATCCTCGTATCGCTTCGGAGCAGGGTCAAGCCCATTTTCAATCATGTAATGCTTTATAGTATTTCTACCCAACTTAATACCAAGTTTTTTAAGCTCACCCATTATCCTGCCATATCCCCAATCGAGATTTTCATTTGCCATCCGGACAATCAGCTCAATTACCTCTTCCTTAGTTTTTTTAGGCCTTCCAAGTTTAACATTTCTCTTTAGTTTACCTTCTTCAAAAGCAACAACTCATCTCCGAAACGTGGAATAACTCACGATAGAAATAAGCGGTTTGATTTTTCCACCTAACTTTAAACCGTATCTTATCAATTTCAATTTTTCCTGATATGTTGTCCTGATATTTTTTGGTAATCTTGATCGAAGAATTTTATTCTCCACTTTTAGGTATTCTATCTGGCGGGCAAGATCGGCATGAACCATTTGTCCTAAAATAGATAAAAAATATTGAAAAACTTTGTTTTCTGGTGTATAAATATTATTAGATAGTTGCATGACATCCTCCTGTGTTTTAAGGGTTTAAATTTATACACTAAATTAAGCATAAAGCAGTGGTTGCATTATTGCTGCACCACGCTGAAAACCATATCACCTCCTTTTTTTTCATCTAAAAGTATATGAAATTTTTCCAGACATTGAATTTTGTCTTCTATTTGCGTTAATGGACGAAGTCTTCGTTCTGTAAAAAACTGGCATATTCTTTTGTTCTCGTGATTTTCCAACATGAAATCTATGATAGGATTGGGTAACTTAAGAAGATTCAGATATTGGACAACTCGAGCTCTTGAAACACCTAAAATCTCGCCAACTTCAGCTTTAGTGCTGACACCTTTTCTTTCAAAGCATTCCTGATATTTCAAAGCTTCTACTATCGGATTAGTCAGCCCTTCTATAAATTTATAATGTTTAACAGTTCTTTTGTTTATGTTTTTGAATTTCATTAAAGTCTCACTTTTTTGCCCAAATTTTACCTGTTTTTTCTTATCAAATGCTTCTGTAATATATTCTATATTAATGGTTAACCAAAAGGAAGAGTGGTTGTCCAGCACGGGGAGTTCCCAATCAATCGTAGGTCTACCAGTTTTCCGAGAATTCCATCTCCAATATATCTTGAATCCCTTTCGGTGCCATCTAGTGACAGTTTCCGGTTTGACGATAACCAAAGCTGATTTCCAGTTATTCCAGAATCGGGAAATCAGCATTAAGATCATTCGATCTTGATTCTTTAGACTCGGTTTTTGATTCCGTTGATAGATATTCAGCTGATGTCGCAAAACCGTAATTTCAAGAATTAGCCCAGCCCTTGTTTTTATCAATGATTTTATCGCGAAAAGTAATAATTTTAACAACTCAAAAACAAGAAAACCCTCGATAATTACATTAAAATTTCAGTTTTTTTAAGGATTTTCATTGTATGTAATAATATTGACTAATTTTTATTTTTTCTTAAAATATTTTTTAATCGTAAGCGGAAGAATATCAATGCGGGATATTGAGGTAATAATGGAAGAGTGGGGTATACAGCAGAATAAGCTTGAATATTCTGATGTCAAAAAAAGCATAGAACAAATTTTAACATCGTTTATCCCTTATTTTATCTTGTTGACGATAATCTATTTTTTGTTACGCAACGGTTATCCATATTGGGTAGCATTATTATTTACTCCGATTGCCAGCCTTTTTCTGATAAAAATATTCATCATTCTCCACGACTGTTCACACAAATCATATTTGGGAAAATCAATCATCGGATGTTTTATTTTGGGACATATTTGCGGGATCCTTACTTTTACCTCATTTTTTTCTTTTAGGCGTTCCCATGTTATCCATCACGCAACTGTTTCGAATTTGGAAAAAAGAGGAGTAGGTGATATCTGGACTTTAACGGTTGATGAATATCTTTCTTTGCCGCAATTGAAAAAGATTGTGTACCGCATATTCAGGAATCCTATTTTTCTTTTTGGAATTGTTCCTCCGATATTATTTATCGTATTGAACAGGATACCTGAAAAAACTGATAGATTGAAAGAAATCCTCAGCATCATCTTTACGAACGCTATGATCGTCGTGATTCTGGCAATTGCTTATTTTACTATCGGTTTCAAGATGTATGTGGCGATTCAATTGCCGGTAATTTGCCTGGCATCGTCTTTCGGAGTGTGGTTGTTTTACATACATCACCAATTTAAAAATGTATACTGGTCTCACAACAAGGATTGGAATAGATTTGATGCGGCCACAAAAGGTAGTTCATTTTATAAATTTCCCGGTTTTATCGAATGGTTTACTGGTCATATCGGATACCATTATATACATCACTTAAACTACCGGATTCCCAACTACAAGCTTGAGAAATATTACAGAGAGACACCTCAATTGCATATGAAACCTTTTGCTTTTCGGGATGGGTTTGAATCTATGTTTTTGGCTTTATGGGATGAGAAGACCGGAAAACTTGTAAGTTTTTCGACATTGAAAAACGCATAATAAATATATAGCAAAAGTACCTATGCTATGAGCGATTAAGTATCATTTGTCCACATTTTTCTGTATTGCAAAAAGGCATATAATTAGCCTCAAAAATCAGGTCGCAAAATTAGCGCTGTGCTGTGCAATAAGTCTCCTTGCTTATAATATGGCTTTAAATAAGCTTAGATATCTTTCATAATTCAATAAAAAAGAGATTGAAAGCCGTGGATTAATCCTTGTTTCGCTTTTAAGGCAGTGCAAGTTATTCGACATGAATACGATACCCCGAGCTGTCTCAAAATCTTAAAATAGTTCTCCCTATATGGAATTAGTTGTTTTTTTCTATCGAAGAAGTCAAAGACTCAGAGAGAAATATAGTTTACATTTGCGGAGAATACATGCTATATTCTCCGCAAAAGGTGCGAAGAATATGCGATACATTCATCAGCTGGATATTTGGCCAAAGTTTATATGGGATCATGAACAGATCACCTCTGCGCTGGGAGCTGTGCGCAGCCGACAAGGACGATTGATCGGGCGTATGGAAACGTTGGGATTTTCCCTCCGTTCAGAGGCAATACTGCAAACTCTTACGCTTGATGTTTTGAAAAGCAGTGAGATTGAGGGCGAATTTCTTGATCCAATGCAGGTACGTTCGTCTATTGCTCGGAGATTGGGTATGGACATTGGTGGACTTGTTAGTTCTGACCGCCATGTTGATGGAGTAGTAGAAATGATGTTGGATGCCACTCAAAATTTTGATAAGCCTCTTACTGAAGACCGGCTGTTTGGCTGGCATGCGAGCTTGTTTCCAGCAGGGCGTAGCGGAATGCATAAAATTACTGTTGGAGCGTGGCGGACTGATAGCCATGGCCCTATGAGAGTCGTTTCCGGTATCGCTGGGCGTGAACGAGTACATTTTGAAGCACCTTCTGCTGAGCGTATAAACAGAGAAATGAAGGATTTTTTGAGTTGGTTTAATGGTTCAACGAATTTGGAACCCGTACTCAAAGCTGGCCTGGCGCATTTGTGGTTTGTGACTCTTCATCCATTTGAGGACGGAAATGGGCGCATAGCACGTGCGATTGCGGATATGCAGCTTGCTCGTGCAGATGGCGGCAGGGATCGTTTTTATAGTATGTCTGTTCAGATTCGTCAGGAGCGCAATACATATTACGATGTCCTCGAGAAGACTCAGAAAAATATCCATGCAATAAAGATGGGGATTGACATAACGGGCTGGCTTGGATGGTTTTTGTCTTGTTTAGATCGGGCACTTGATACAACCGAGCAGACGCTAGCCAGTGTATTTAAAAAAGCTCATTTTTTGGAATCTCATTCTGCTGAATTACTTAATGACCGGCAAAAAATCATGGTGAGCAAGTTGTTTGACGGTATTAAAGGAAAACTCACGTCTTCCTCATGGGCGAAGATCACGAAATGTTCGCAGGATACGGCTCTGAGGGATATTCTTGATCTTGTTGAGAAAGGTATCCTTATTAAGGATACTGCCGGCGGACGTAGTACGAGCTATTCGTTAAAAGAACTGTAAAAAATTCGATATGATTTTATCGACAAGTCACATAACCTCTCAGATTAGTTGTTTATTATAGGTGCTATTCGTTTCTTCTGCTCTGATTCTGGCAATGATATCGAACATGTTCACTTCTGTCTGCATCTTGTTTTAGAGTAATATCCGGTAGAACTATGATGACAGAGTTCGATAGATGATCGTTAAATTCGAGCGTTGCGTCTTGAATCATGCGCTTTTAATGAAATTATTGATGGTTTCAAGTTCAATTTCGAACAGATGAAAGTTGCGAATTGCGTCCAGTTCGGGGAGGCGTTCAAACACAAAATATTCTCAAGATTTGCAATGATTGTATTATGTGTAAGTAATTGAGAGATATGCAAAACTAGTTTTTGCACAGAGCAAAGCGGTGATGTGACGCCTGACCATGTCTATTATGGACGCAAGAAATATATACAACAAAATAGAAAAATGGTATAAATGAAAACTGAAGCTAAACATATATCTTTCAGCAGTAACAGGCCCCAAAAACCTATCATAAAATGTTGTCTGTTTTATCCCATTTTCTTTGATGGTGTACAAGACGGGATCTGTAAAAATGTTGTGCGAGCAGTTAGTCTTTGACATAAAATGCGTACGATTTTGGTTTCAGTACAGGGTAATAATAGGGAGGACATATTTATATGCAATGTTGTCATCTGTTCTAAATGCATTACAAATCAATTAAGGTCAAATATCTACAAATAAAAGGAGGAAATATGGGTAACAACAAAAGAATTGCTCTGGTTATGACAGGTCCTTTTATTGCATTACTGCTGGTAGGCTTCCTGACCGGATTTGCATCGAAACAGAATATCGAACAGCCACATGCGAATGGAAAGGAGGGTGAGATGAGTAGTCCGAAGAGATGTCCGGTAACTGGAATGACTCGAGATAAAGTTGCCGGCAAAGGTACTTCCAATAAAGACTGGTGGCCGAACCAGGTGAACCTCAAGATTCTTCATCAGCACTCTGACAAGAGCAATCCGATGGGTGAGGACTTTAATTACGCTGAGGAGTTTAAAAAACTTGATCTGGACGCAGTGAAGAAAGACCTCTATGCGTTGATGACCGATTCTCAGGACTGGTGGCCGGCTGATTACGGTCACTACGGCGGGCTCTTTATCCGGATGGCGTGGCACAGCGCAGGGACTTACCGCATGGGCGACGGACGCGGCGGCGCAGGGTCTGGTTCGCAGCGTTTAGCTCCTCTTAACAGCTGGCCCGATAATGCGAATCTCGACAAAGCCCGTCGGCTTCTTTGGCCGATCAAACAAAAATATGGCAATAAGATTTCATGGGCGGATCTCATGATTTTGGCAGGTAACTGCGCGCTGGAGTCAATGGGATTCAAGACATTTGGTTTCGCCGGCGGACGTGAAGACGTATGGGAGCCCGAAGAAGACATTTATTGGGGAGCTGAGGACAAATGGCTTGGCGATACGCGTTATTCCGGTAAACGGGAACTCGATAATCCCCTCGCCGCCGTGCAGATGGGGTTGATCTATGTGAACCCGGAAGGCCCGAACGGTAACCCGGATCCGGTCGCCTCCGGGCATGACGTTCGCGAGACCTTCGCACGCATGGCGATGAACGATGAGGAGACAGTTGCACTCGTTGCGGGTGGGCATACGTTCGGCAAGTGTCATGGCGCAGGTTCTGCATCTCATGTAGGGCCGGAACCTGAAGCCGCTCCCATTGAGGAACAGGGCCTTGGCTGGAAAAGCAGTTTTGGCAGTGGTAAAGCAGGCGATACGATCACTAGCGGCATTGAGGGTGCCTGGAAACCTAACCCGACCAAATGGGACTCGGGGTATCTGAAGGTGCTATTCAAATACGAGTGGGAACTCGTCAAAAGTCCAGCCGGCGCACATCAGTGGCTGGCCAAGGATGTGGCTGAAGAAGATATGGTCGTTGACGCGCATGACCCGTCGAAGAAGCACCGCCCTATGATGACCACTGCAGACCTTTCTCTTCGCTACGACCCGATATACGCACCGATCGCACGGAGATATCTGGAGAACCCCGATGAATTCGCGGACGCATTTGCCCGGGCATGGTTCAAACTGACGCACCGTGATATGGGGCCTCGCGCGCGTTATCTCGGTAAGGAAGTTCCAAAGGAAGAGCTCATCTGGCAGGACCCTGTTCCTGCTGTGACATATGAACTTATTAATGAACAGGATATAGCTTCTCTTAAAAGCAAGATATTACAATCAGGGCTGTCTGTTTCCCAACTGGTCTCGACCGCCTGGGCATCGGCATCGACATTTCGCGGATCCGACAAGCGCGGAGGCGCAAACGGGGCACGTATCCGTCTTGCACCGCAGAAGGATTGGCAAGTTAATCAACCGGATCAACTTGCGAAAGTACTCGAAACCCTTGAGAAGATCCAAAAAGAATTCAACAGCGCGCAGTCTGGCGGGAAGATGGTTTCGCTAGCTGATGTGATTGTTCTGGGTGGATGCGCGGGTGTCGAGCAAGCCGCAAAGAATGCCGGTTACAGTGTTACCGTTCCCTTTGCTCCGGGACGCACGGATGCATTACAGGAACAAACCGATGTGGCCTCCTTTGCTGTACTCGAACCGGCGGCGGATGGGTTTCGCAACTATCTCAAAGCCAAATACAGTATAGGATCAGAACACCTGTTGGTGGATCGGGCGCAATTGCTGACGCTGACCGCACCTGAGATGGCGGTTCTTATCGGAGGCATGCGTGTTTTGAATGCCAACTTTGGGCAGTCCAAGCACGGTGTCTTTACTAATCGTCCAGAGACGCTTACCAATGACTTCTTCGTCAATCTGCTTGATATGAGGACGGTTTGGAAGCCAACCTCAAAAGAGGAAGATGTATACGAAGGACGTGATCGTTCAACTGGTGAACTCAAATGGACCGGAACCCGCGTTGACCTTATTTTCGGTTCAAACTCTCAGCTACGAGCCATATCCGAAGTTTATGCATGCGAAGACTCTCAGGAGAAGTTTGTGACTGATTTTGTGGCCGCGTGGAATAAAGTGATGAATCTGGACCGTTTTGATCTTTAGTATTAATCTTAGCCGCAACATGCTTTAAGAATAGAGGTCAGCGCTCTTATTTAATGGGGTACTGACCTCTATTATGCCTGTTATAATGTTAATACAATTGTACGGAAACTTCTGAGATGCATATTTTATTAAAAGGGATTAGTCATAAAACAGCGCCGCTTCTGATTCGAGAGCAATTTTCATTATCATCTCATAACGGGTTTCAGAAAACAATGTTGTTCATGCGTGAACAAGCAGGCCTTCAGGGAGGGATGATTTTATCCACGTGTAACCGCGTGGAGATTTATATCATCACTCAGAACAAAGCGTTGGGCAGAGCGATCCTGAATAATGTCATGTATTGTGATGCGGGGAAAGATCATATTGATCCAACAGCGTTTTATGAATTGGTGGATGAAGAAGCAGTCAGGCATTTATTCAGGGTTGTTTGCGGGATTGATTCACAAGTTCTGGGGGAAACACAAATCATAGCTCAAATACGTTCCGCATGGGAATGCGCCCAGGAGCTTGACTTAAGTTGTCCTTTTCTGGATAAATTGATTCAGTCGTCCTTGATCGTGGCTCGTCGAGTTCATGCCAAAACAGCTATTTCTCAAGGCAATGTCTCTGTGAGTGCTGTGGCAATGAAAAAATGCCGTGATCATTTTCAAAATCTAAATGATAAAAAAGTTCTTATTTTGGGAGCTGGCAAAGTGGCTCGTATGATGGTGTCTTATTTAAAAAAGGATAATATGCATGCCATTTTTGTCGCTAACCGTACGTACGAAACAGCTGTCGAACTGGCGAACCTTTGTCATGGTGAAGCCATTCGCTTTGATTTATTATCTGAACGGATCCGCGATGTGGATATTATTATCAGTTCTACGTCTGCTCCTCACATTCTCATCAAACATCAGCAAATCCTTGAAGTCATGAAGAAGCGAAATAAGCCGTTGTTTATGCTTGATCTGGGTGTCCCTAGAGACATTGAACCGAGCATTCGATATCTCTCAGGGATATCGCTTTATGACTTGGATGATCTAAAGAGTGTTGTGGATGAGAATATTGCGTTAAGATCGAATGAGATTATTAAAGTGAACCGAATCGTTAATGATCATTGTGAAAAGTTTTTTCACCGTCAGACAAGTTTCATTTATTCTTAAATCGAATAAGTTTTTGGCTGGAGAGATACAAGCGAAACCAAATCATGCAGTATCAATAATGTTTTTCAGCTATTGAGTATTATTGTTACTTGAGGATAGAATGTGATAGATATTACAAGACTGCTTTTAAGTGTGTCGTCTCAGATGGAGGAACTCCGCTATGGTGATAAAGGGCACCCCATTAAGGAACGAGATCCTGAAAAACAGCGTCCTATTGTGGTGTGGAACCTGACCCGTTCCTGTAACCTGCGATGCCTTCACTGTTATACACGATCAGATGAGAAAACGCACCACTGTGAAGTGTCAACAGAACAGGGGAGAGCACTCATTAAGAGTCTTGCCGAATTTGGTGTCCCGGTTCTTCTGTTTTCCGGTGGAGAACCTCTAATGAGAAAAGATCTGTTAGATCTTGCTTCCTATGCGGTAAGTCTTGGTATCCGGACTGTGCTTAGCACCAATGGGACGATGATAGATAAAGAGAAAGCTCAAGCTCTTAAGGATACAGGTTTTTCCTATGTAGGGGTAAGTCTTGATGGTTTAAAAAATACCCACGATCACTTCAGGCAGTCTGAAGGGGCTTTTGAAAAAGCGCTCAAGGGAATTCGAAACTGCCTTGATGTTGGGCTCAAGGTGGGCCTGCGGTTTACCATTACGAAGGGAAATGCCGCTGATGTCCTCCCTATTTTTGATATCCTTAAAAAGGAAGGGATACCCCGTGTCTGCTTCTATCATCTTGCTTATGCAGGCCGAGGAACTGAACTTATGGAAGAAGACCTTGCTCCGGGGGATACAAGGGACTTAATTGAAACAATAATTGACCAGACCTCAAAGATGCATGAACAAGGGTTTCCGATCCAAGTGCTTACTGTTGCAAATCACACTGATGGTCCCTTTCTCTATCTTAAAATGAAACGTAAGAATAATGAACAAGCCCAACGGGTCATGGATCTTTTAACCATTAATGGCGGGAACAGGACTGGTGTCGGTATTGCCAGTGTGGGGTGGGATGGAACAGTCTATCCCGATCAGTTCTGGAGGACTCAGCCTCTGGGTAATGTTCTTGATAAGCCGTTCGGAGAAATCTGGACTGATATGTCGCATCCGTTACTCGGCAAGTTGAAATATAAGAAAAAATATATAACAGGAAGGTGTTCATTGTGTAAATTTCTCGACATCTGCGGTGGGAATCTCAGAGTGCGTGCCGAATCAGCTACTGGTGATTTATGGGCTTCTGATCCTGCCTGCTACCTTTCTGACGAAGAGATCGGGGTTTTCTGATGACGGTTCCGCTTCGCGTTGTAGCCTGGGAAACGACTAGAAGGTGCCATCTTGCATGCAGGCATTGCAGAGGTGTTGCCCGGGATGAACATTACGAGGGTGAATTGACTACTCAAGAGGGAAAACGGTTAATTGACGGGATCGCTTCCTTTGCAAATCCGGTGCTTATCCTGACCGGTGGTGAACCGATGGCGCGTAATGATATATACGATCTTGCGCGGTATGCAAGTGACCGGGGACTGCACACTGTCATGGCACCCTGCGGTCATCTCATTACCGCCGGAACAGCACGCAGGCTGAAAGAATCCGGCATAGGCCATATTAGCATTAGCATTGACGGCGCAACAGAAGAAGCGCACGATTCATTCCGGGGTGTTCCGGGGGCATTCAAAGGATCACTACAGGGCATTTCCTTTGCCCGTGAAGCGGGGATATCCTTTCAGATAAATATAACCGTTTCCAGACTCAATGTCATACATCTGCCTGCTATCGTTAGTCTTGCACAGAAGCTTGGGGCTTCGGCTGTCGATTTCTTTTTTCTCGTGCCGACAGGGAGGGGGAGCGGGCTTCAGGGTCTTGCATTGTCCCCACAAGAGTATGAACAAACACTTAACTGGATTGCGGATGTCTCGGAAAATTCACCTATTCCGATACGTACAACCTGTGCTCCTCACTACTCCCGTATTATGCTTCAAAGGAAAAACGGAATGGATACTGCTTCGGGGAACCACCATTCTAAGCCTCGGGCATGTATGGGGGGCAGAGGATTTGTCTTTGTCTCGCACCGCGGAATTGTACAGGCGTGCGGTTTTCTCGATATTCCGTGCGGAAATGTACGGGAAGAGAATTTTAATCTCGAAGGTATTTATAATAATTCTCCCGTATTCCTTAAACTGAGAGATATAGATTCCTATCATGGCAAATGTGGAATCTGCGAGTACCGTAAGGTATGCGGCGGATGCAGAGCGCGTGCTTATGCCGATACCGGTGATTACACCGGTTCTGAACCTTCATGTTCCTATCAGCCGGCACCAAAGGAGAACTCGATTGTTGAATGATATGGTAAATGCTCAACAAGAAGAGCTGATGTTTCGGCTTCAAAAAGGAATCCCGATCGCTCCGGAACCGTTTGATATTATCGGAGAAGAAATTGGTTTACCGGGGACTACAGTCGTTGAATTGCTCTTTTCCTATTTTAAACAGGGCATAGCACGAAGATTCGGAGGGATTTTCGACGTGCGGAGATTAGGATATACCAGCGTTCTGTGTGCGGCTGTTATTCCCGAATATGCCGTTGATGAAGTTGCGCAGAAGATTATTCAATTTCAGGGGATAACCCATTGTTATCTTCGCACCAGTGCCGACGATTTAAGCTCTGCTCCTCCGATTCGGGAAGATGGGCTCGTTATGCCGAATTTGTGGTTCACCCTTTCTTCACTTGGGGAGTCGTTTGATGATGAGCTTCAGTCTGTGAGGGATTTTGTCGCACCCTATACATTTCTTACTCTGCCTGCTTTGAGGCGTTTTAAGATCAATGTTATACTCGACCCGCGTCAGAGAAAGCATATTGAGCCTGTTCCCTCACTTGCTGTTACCGGTCAGGGGCATCCGGCCTGGGATGGGGTGGTACGGTCATTCTCTTTGCAGGAAAAGAAGTTGATCCGTTTCTTGCAGCAGCTCCCTGTGTCAGCAAGACCTTTTGAACCGCTTGCGTCAGCTACTGGATATGATCCGGAAGAACTCTGTGCATTACTCAAAAACTGGGAACGTGAAGGGATTTTAAAGCGTGTCGGTCTTATACTGAACCATCGAAATGCCGGATTCAGGGCAAACGGGATGTGTATATGGCGCGTTCCCGATGAAACTGTTGAGGAAGTCGGTAGGACGCTTGCTGTCCACCCCGAAATAACACATTGTTATGAACGGAGTATTCCTGAAGGTTTTCCTTATAATCTATTTGCAATGATACACACTGATACTGTCGAAACAGCACGTGGTCTGTTTGGCGAGATTTCCGATTATGCCGGGTTAAGCGAAAGCGAAGGCCTTGTCTTTATTTCGACAAAAGAGTATAAGAAAACAAGTCTGGAGCTGTTCCCTGAGCCGGGAGAGGATGGAATACAAAAGCTGAAAAACAGCGGATTCAAAAAAGACGATTGATTGAAATCCCTGCTCATTGATTGATCTACTGAAAAATGATTAATTATGATAGTTTTGTGTTGCGCTGATCAATAAGTCATCCGAGCTTATACTATGACTTTTAAATAAGCGTAGAGCTTTTTCATACTTCCGAGAGAACGTTATCTGACGATTAATAAGAAAATATTTAAAAAAAATGTTTTATATGATTGAGACTACATGCATGTCTGTTAAAGGTAAAAGTAATATAAGCTTTTTAATAGAGCGTAATGTTCTTGTTATAAACCACTTATAAATTATTATCAATTATGTTTAACTTATTTAGAAGAGCGGCAAAAGCATGATTTTTCTTGTTGATTGAGTAGTGCATAGGAATTTATTACCATTAAATTAAAAAAAATGATAATCTTTCAAAATAAATAAGCCTGATATAAAATTCGGTTTACATATAATAACCAAGAAAAAAAGGAAAGTAATATGAATGAAAAGTACAAGAGCGTAACGGAAATTTTCGGAGCAAACGTTTTTAACGATTCGGTCATGAGAGAACGTTTGCCGAAAGAAGTTTACAAATCAATAAAGAAGACCATCGAAGGGCATCAGGATCTTGATCCCGCATTGGCAAGTGTGATAGCTAATGCGATGAAAGATTGGGCAATCGAAAAAGGGGCAACGCATTTTTGTCATTGGTTCCAGCCAATGACCGGTTTAACTGCTGAAAAGCATGATTCTTTCATTTCACCGACATCCGACGGCAGAACCATGATGGAATTTAGCGGTAAAGAGCTTTTTCAGGGAGAACCGGATGCTTCATCGTTTCCATCAGGCGGATTGAGAGCAACTTTTGAAGCTCGCGGATATACTGCGTGGGATTGCACCTCACCAGTTTTCGTCAAGGAAGACGGCGAAAATATCACCCTGTATATACCAAGCGCTTTTTGTTCCTATACAGGACAGGCGCTTGATAAAAAAACGCCGTTATTGAAGTCAATGAATGCCTTAAATAAACAGGCGATGAGAGTTCTTAAAGCTCTCGGAAATACGACATCAAGACGTGTCGTGTCTACGCTTGGCGCCGAACAGGAATATTTTCTGATTGACAGATCTTTCTTCGAAAAACGCCTCGACCTTGTTATGACCGGCAGAACTCTTTTTGGGGCTATGTCTCCACGAGGGCAGGAAATGGAAGATCATTATTTTGGAACGCTTCATGAACGAGTCGCATCGTTTATGCATGAAGTCAACATTGAACTGTGGAAGCTGGGTGTTTCTGCCAAAACACAGCATAACGAGGTCGCTCCTGCGCAGTATGAATTGGCTCCAGTGTTTGCTACAGTAAATGTGGCTACCGATCATAATCAACTGTCTATGGAGATATTGCAGAAGGTTGCAAATCGGCATGATTTCGTATGTTTATTGAATGAAAAACCTTTCGCAGGGGTTAATGGTTCCGGTAAACATAACAACTGGAGTATGTCAACAGATGACGGAATAAACTTGCTTGATCCGGGTAAAACTCCGCACGACAATATGGTTTTCCTTGTTATGTTATGTTCTGTCATTCGTGCAGTCGATAAATATTCAAAACTGTTGCGTGCAAGCGTTGCCAACAGCGGCAATGAACATCGGCTTGGAGCAAACGAAGCTCCTCCTGCTATAGTTTCTATATTTCTGGGAACTCAGTTGACCGATATTATAGAGCAATTAGCCAAAGGCAACGCAACTTCATCTAAACAAGGCGGTGAGCTGAAATTAGGAGTATCTTCTTTGCCTCCATTGCCAAAAGATTGTACTGACCGTAATAGGACATCACCATTTGCGTTTACAGGCAACAAATTTGAGTTTCGTATGGTCGGGTCCAGTCAGTCTACTGGCGGCCCGATGTTTGTACTGAATACAATTGTCGCGGACGTTTTAGCAGAAGTAGCTGATGAATTGGAGAAAGCGAAAGATGTTAAAGTGACTGCTCAAAAAATGCTCAGCAGAATAGCGACTGAACATAGCCGGATAATATTTAACGGTGACAATTATACTGATGAGTGGGTCAAAGAGGCGCAAAAACGCAAACTGCCTAATATTCCTGATACAATTGGATCACTTGAGACCGTAATGGTGAAAGAGCATATAGACGTCTTCGAGAGACAAGAAGTTCTCACTAAAGCTGAGTTAGGCGCTCGTACGGAAATTCTGATAGAAACGTATGTCCGGCAGAAAAATATTGAAGCCCTTACTATGTTAAATATTGCGAAGCGACAGATTCTGCCTGCCGCTATAGAATACTCGATGATTCTTGCTAATACGGTGGAATCAATCAGCGCCGTTGAAGTTTGCGCTGATGCTCAGAAGGACATGCTTAAAACAGTTTCCTGCCTGATTGGATCGGCTAATGAAGCTGTCAAAAAACTGGAAGCAGGTGTTAAAAAGGCGGCTGACATACACGAGGTGTTAGAAAAAGCTGAATGCTTTAGGGATACTGCTATCCCCGCAATGAATGAATTAAGAAAGTCTTGCGATGCTCTTGAATTAAATGTGAAAGCTGATTTGTGGCCGTTGCCAACTTATGCGGAAATGTTGTTTCTAAGATAATTGTCCTGATTAAAAGGTAACGTAACTATTTTGGATAGTTGAAACAAAGCAATAACTTTAAAGGCGATGCACCGTATTAATGCTAAACGAAATACGGTACATCGCCTTTAGATTTTTATGTTGGGAACGATAAGCCGCAAAAGACTGTCATTGCAAAGCACTGAAGGGACTGCGTCAATCTCAGCTCTATTCATATTGAGATCACCATAATTGCACGGGCAGGACTTCACATTTTGCGGTCTGCCTTTTTGTGCTAAGGACATGAGAAAAGATTTGATAAAACTGGGTGTTTAGAATTATTCGCCCTTGTTTAGTGCAGGATGCGGCCCGCTGTTAGCTGATGACAGAATATTCACATAAAATTCAGTTAGTTTCTCATCCAGTCTGGATTCAATATCTTTATGATTAAGCGGGAGGTGTGTTTTGGGATCACTGCTTCCTTTGCTCACGAGCTCGGCCATTTGCGCGGCCGCTTTGTCAGCGCCAACCCGGTGGCAGGTGGCAAAATAACCAACTGTTTTGCCTGTCAGATCGGTTTGCGTGATAAAAGTACGCACTGCCGGAGTCATGTTGCTGAACCATGCGGGAGTGCCTATTAGAATGATATCATAGTCCGCCGGGTTATGCTGTAACGGCTCAATAGTCGTTGTTTTATGCATGAGTGCATCGTTTCCAGCATTCATATTGCCGAGCGCTCCGGTACGGTTTTTTTTATCGATAAGAATTTCGATATCAGCGTTAAATTTTTCCGCCAGTTTTTCCGCAACCATTTTTGTATGACCGTCTCGTGAATAACAGACAACCAGTGCGCGATTCTCCGTTTCAGCGGCATGTGATGTGACGTTAAGCATGGTGAATGCGATTATAAGTGCCGTCCGTTTAAAATATTTATTCATTATTAACTCCTTCCAATGTCTTTTTCTCAGCAGTTCGAATAGGTGCGGCAGATTCTTTGCCGTAGATCATGTTACTTAGAATAGACGTCAGTAAACGCCATTTATTTTTCCATCCGAGCAGTGAAAGCCCGCACATAAAGTAATGGAACAGGTATCCGAATAATCCGTCAACGGGAAGTATGCCGAGTTTACCGATACCCCGATGATCCGCGAGCGCTATAATGTAACCGTAGTCTTTAGCCTTAAAGGGTGGTGGTACTGCCTGCTTTTCCAACAAAACAATAGACGATGCGGCATATTCAGCGTACTGTTTTGCTATGGGGACTGACATCCGGTATAATGATGACGCATCGCCGGCAATAAAGACATTTTCCAATCCGTCAGGACGAAGATAGTTATCCACATCAATCCTTTTATGCCGTGTAAGTGATGAGAAAAAAGAAGCTACATCGGTACCTTGCATTCCGGCGCTCCAAATAATTATATCAGCGGGAATAACCTGTTTTCCCAGATGGACGGCTGTACCGGTTATGTCGGTAACTCCGGCGTTTGTCAGAACCTCAATGTTTGACCGCTGAAGATGTTTAACCGCTTTGTTTTGTATCCATTCGGGCATTCCCTTCAGAATCCGGTCTTGTGCTTCAATGACAGTGATGTTGTGTTTTTTCTTATGCCGTACTATTGTCTGTCGAATATGAGTTGCCGTCTCAATTCCGGTATACCCTCCGCCGATAATGCTTACCTTAATACTCTCTGTATCGGAATATAGTTTTATCTGTAAATCATGCTGGAGGCGTTTGCATTCTTCCAGTGAATCAATAGTGTATGCATATTTGCGGAAATGATCAAATCCATGAAACGCTGTTTCAACTCCCGTTGCGATGACAAGGTAGTCGTAGGCTATTTTACTGTTATTAATATGAATCTCGCAGGAGTTGGTATTGATAGAACTTACTCTGCCTGATATGAAATCAATCTTCTTGCTCTTTGCATATTGTCCCAACGGGTATTCAATGATTTCCGGCGCCAGCCTGCCTGCCGCGACGTCTGGGAATAATGGCTTATAAGAAATGAAATTGTTTTTATCAATAATTGTTATATGGAAATTCTTATTTTTTCGTAATTGATTGACAACACCCTGTCCGGCGAATCCTGCTCCTATTACAACCAGTTCTTTCATTGGCGCTGTGCTCCTTCAATGAACGTTATCTTGACATGTGAAGGGCAGAGGCGCGCTTCGTATAATTTTTCCAGAAATACAGCGATAGCCTGCTTGCCGGTTTCGCCAAGATTAACGGTATACGGGTTGACAAACCGTTTTACGAAGACTTCCGCTGATTTAGCGCTGATTCCACGACCGAATTGAATAGCGTATTTCAATGCTTCTTCCGGATAATTCAGCGCGTACTCTATAGATCTTCTGAATATGGTACAGAAAAGTTGTTTTGTATTGTCAGGCAACGCTGATCTGATTGCATCAACGCCGAGAGGGAGAGGATATCCGGTTTCAGTTTTCCACCAGTCTCCAAGATCGGTTGCCGTTAAGTGATTAGCAGGGATCCGCATCTGGTCTTCGCTGATAAGTATTCCTCCATCCACAGTGCCGTTGATAACATATTCCAGAATCCGGTCAAACGGGACTTCCACGCAATCCGCATCAGGATCGTGCAGTCTCATAACCGCGTAAGCTGAGGTATTCAACCCGGGTACAGCTATCCGGTTGCCTGATGCGTTCTTGCGTTTTATAAGCAGAGGCCCGTGATTGTCAGCCATGCATGCTCCTGCCGTCAATAAGTCGTATTTATCGGAAATATGAGGAATGTATCCTGCTGAAAAAGCCGATATATCATAGAACCCTGAATTCGCTTTGGAGTTCAGATTTGATATCGGTTCAAGGGAATCCTCAAATTGCAGTGATTGCAGATTGATTTTGTTATGCAGGAGCGCATAATACATGAATGCGTCGTCAGTATCGGGTGTATGTCCGATTTTTAAGATCATGCGTAAACCTCAAGGATATCGTATTCGGTGTTCCTGCGTGCGGGGGTAAATCCGGCGTCGCGAATGGTTTCGATAAGCTCTTCAATGGTTGTCTGATTTGCAATGCCTGTTTCTCGCAGTACTTTCTCTTCCATGATGATGCCGCCCATATCATTCGCGCCGAATAGAAGCCCTAACTGGCCTACTTTCATTCCTTCAGTCAGCCAGCCTGAACCTATATGGCGTATATTGTCGAGATAAATACGGGATATGGCGAGCAGTTTCAGGTATTCGCCGCCGCCCGCCCGGATGATGGTGTTGAGCTTTGTATTGGCAGGCGAGAATGTCCATGGGATGAATGCCCTGAACCCGCCTGTCCGATCCTGCAAATTCCTGATATGGCGCAGGTGCTCAACTCTTTCCTCGCGAGTCTCAATTGAGGCGAACATCATTGTTGCTGTACTTTTCAGTCCGATACTGTGGGCGGTTTCCATAACGGATAACCATATATCTTTTGATATCTTATTCGGGCTGATTGTACTGCGTACCCGGTCGGATAAGATTTCCGCCCCGCCGCCGGGAAGCGAATCCAGCCCGGCGTCACGCAGGCAAGTAAGAATATCTTTGTGCGAACACTGTTCTTTTTCTGATAAATAATGAATTTCTACCGGTGATAAACAATGCAGGTACACGGAACATTTTTCTTTTATTTTGCGAAACAGGGAAGTGAAATAGTTCAGGTCAAGCGCAGGATTAATACCGCCTTGCAGTAGTACCTGTGTGCCGCCTGAAGCTGAGAGATTTCTGATTTTTTCGATAATGGTTTCCGGTGATAAAACGTAGCCTCGGCTGTCGCCGGGCTGAACATAAAACGCGCAAAACTTGCATTTACAGGTACATACATTGGTATAATTTATGATGATATCGACTACAAAGGTAGCCTGTGAACCGTTGTGGTGCCTTTTTTTCGCCGCCGTTGCAAGCCTGCCGAGCTGAGGCAGTTCCAGATCAAAGAGAGCTATACATTCTTCATCAGTTATACGTATGCCGGATTTTATTTTATCTGCTATACATGATATCATATCAATACCTCAACAGGGGTGGTCAGTTCATAGGTGCTTGTTACTTCAACAGGTTCGCGCCCCATGTTTCTCATGAGAGAACAGATTTCTTCCTGAGTTGCGCTCTTGGGCGTTTTGGCTCCTGCGGAATGAACGATAATTTCGTCAAAATAGGTGCCGCCTATATCATCCGCGCCAAAATCGAGTCCCACCTGGCATCCTTTGTACCCGTAAATCATCCACAGGCATTTGACATGATCGAAATTATCAAGATATATCCTGCCCAGCGAAATGATTCTCATATCATAAACGCCTGAGGTTTCTTTGCTGATGGAGCTTGTCTGGATTTTCGTGTTGCGGGCGAAAAAGGCGAGAGGGACAAACGCGCAGAACCCTTTTGTCTGATCCTGTAGCGCCCGGAGCCTGCTCATGTGGTCAATAATTTCTTCAGGTTTTTCTACTGTACCGTAGAGCATGGTAGCGTTACTCAGGATGCCCATTGAATGGGCGTCTGCCATGATTTCGAGCCACTTTGTGCCAGATATTTTATCAGGGCAGATCAGGCTTCTCACTCGCGGCGAGAATATTTCCGCTCCTCCGCCGGGCAGGGAACCGAGCCCTGCTTCCTTGAGGTCAGACAGCACATCGGGTATGCTTTTTCCTGATATCCGCGCGAAAAAATCTATTTCTACCGGAGTGAATGCCTGTATATGGATTTTCTGGTCGATGTCTTTGATCGCTCGGCACATATCGATGAAATACGAGAGGGGCAGGTCACGGTTTAACCCGCCGACAATATGCACTTCGTTGACTCCCTGTTTGTATGCCTGAGCGACCATGTTTTGTATCCGTTCGACAGAAAGCGTATAGCCGTTTTCGTTATCATAGAATGCACACAGGTTACATTTATTTTCACATATTGTGGTGTGGTTTATATTAAAATTGTATTGATAAAAGGCTTTGTTTCCAACTTTATTCTTCCTTCGGATCGATGCCATTTCACCCAGAAACATAAGGTCTCCATGGAGAAGAAGCCACAAGGCGTCCTCGTCGGAAATTCGTTCGTTATTTTGTATTTTATCAGCAATGATTGATTCCATTATCCCTCCAGCATGGTCATTGTTGTATCAAGGAGCTGTCGTTCGTTTCCTCTAAAGAAATGGTCATCTCCGCATGAGGTTATTTTTAAATCGTACTGTTTTGCGTAATCCCGCATTGCCGTTGATGCGCAAAATACGTCATTGTCGGGTATTATATATGATGTGCCCCGGTTACAGCGGAAGAGGGGCTCGAAATTGTATTCGTTGACTGGCGGGGCAATGCCGATAAACTTTTTTATGGCAAACCGTTGCTGAAGTTCAAGCGATATAATGTTCCCGAACGAATAGGACACAAAAACCAGGCTGGCTTCAGGGCTGAACTGCGCGGTTACGGCATCTATAACTTTCTGTGAGTCCTCAACGATATGGCTGAATTGCTTTGTCCGCTCCAGTTTATCCCAGTATGTCAGAAAGGGTTCATCGCCGACATATCCGCTGTCTACGCCCCGGTAACTGAATTTAACTGCGATTTTTCCGGCTGAGATATACCCTTTAAACAACGTATCAACCACATTATTGTTCAGGTCTCCGCCCAGCAGGGGGTGCGGTGCAAAAATGAAGACCAGCTCATCTTCCCGGGCAAAATCGGTGTACCCGATAACAGCGTTGACTGTGAGCGATTCCGTGATCGGAACGGGTATAATTTCCTCAAACATGATCGGATACCTTCGCTGTATACGGGTGGTTTTCAAAAAAGAAAGATAATATCCGCGCCAACTTCATTCCTTCGAATATGTTGCCTTTTATGTCGGTCTGCCGCGAAAAGAAAGCTGACTGAGGTGATATCTGTTTGGACACAATTTTATAAAAAGAATCCAGATTGACTTTAAAGCGGACAGTTGTTTCTGCATACGGCGATTCAATTATATCTGTAATCATTCCGTTGGAAACAGTGATAGCCCATCTCCGGCCAATATCGGTGAAATCAACGGAAAAAAGGATTGAGTATGAGTTCATCCCTTCAACCAGAGGAGTATGCATTTTGGACGGAAGAAACTGACCGAAAAAATCGTCAGCATACTGCATGTGAATGCCTCCACCGTTTCTGTACGCAGAAAGCAAGTATGGTCTCAAGATATTTCCTGTCAAACTGCATTTGTACCTTACTGCTGGCAAGTTTGTTGCGATTATCGCACTGGAAAGACGGCTCATTCTGCAAATATGCCGTGTACCAGTCGATTGACTCAAGCAAAGCGGCGTTATGGGGCCTGAGCGCGAGTGATGGGTCATCGTTACGGATATTCAAGCCGAGTACTTCCGAAAAGAGCGTTTGCATCTCAAATTGTGACACTGGTGATTCATTGACAAGGTTATATGTAGTTCCCCACAGTTTTTGCGTTGTGAATATTTCCTCGATCATATCCGACAGGCAGTCAACAGGGATAAAATTTTTAGTGCATTCAGGGATATAAGGCAGATAGATAGTTTTCGGCAGTTTTGAGTTCGCAAGGGAATACAGTACACGAAGAACAGTATAGAATCCCGCGAACTGAAATGTTTTGCCGCTGGTGTATTCGCCGGTTATGATTGACGGGCGCATGATGGTCAAAAGCTCGTCACTGCCTCTGAAATAATCACGTACCATTTTTTCTGCAAGGCACTTGGTCTTTTCGTAGTCATTGTTGAAAGACTGTCCGCAGTCAACATCAGATTCTGAAAAATCACCGTGAGTACTGCCTGCTATATATGCGGTACTGACGTAGAAGAGCCTTGTATCCGACGGGCATAATTGCAGTACGTTCTCTGTGCCTTTGATATTTGTTTCCACAAGAGTCTCGGTGCGAGACTTGTCGAACGAGAGGTCTGCCGCGGCATGAAAAATGTCGGTCAGCCCGTCGGAAATCGAATTGACAGTTAAGTCAGACAGTCCGCACCGGGGTTCTGTAATGTCGCCGGCAAGGACTTTCATCCGTGGTTGACAGGAGCTGATCCCGAAGTACCTTAGGATATTGTTAATTCGTTCTTCAGCAGTATGTTTTGGTTTAGGACGAGCGATCACTACAATGTCTGCATCAGTGTTTCTGAGCATTCGCGCAAGAAAATAGCCGCCAACAAGCCCGGTCGCTCCGGTAATCAGCATTTTTCGGGGCATAATTTGTATTCCTCTTCTATAAAGCCGTTTATTGTGTTGATTGATTCCAAATGCATATGAGTCAGGCTGTAATTCAAGCTGTTAAGATATGTGCGGTACTTTTGTCTATTAAGTGAAACGAGTATGGCATCAAGATCAGCGAGGTTTGCCCTGCATCGTTCTTTGAGCAAAATTCCGATCTGTTTCGCAAGTACTGGTTGTTTCGTCACGCACACCGCGTATACCATGGGCAGTCCGGTGAGCGAGTTCCATTCTTCGCCGACATCAAGTACTTTGATAAATGAGCTTTTATCGATAGCAAGCGCGTCGTCGCCGATGATAATACGGGCGTCGATATCAGCGGCATGGTCATGATCTATAAAGAGCGGCGTTATTCCGTAGAGTTCTTTTAACATTATGCGTGATATAAAGTTAGAGCTTAATGACGCAGGGCTTTCCTGTATAATCCGTATGTCGCAGATGGTAGTTTTGCAAGCAATGAAAACAGAATTCGTTGGCCCAAACGATGAAATCGACACCCCATCAACCAGCGTATAAATATCTTTGTTGCGCAGGTAGTCCACAACAGGGATAAACGCGGCATCGAATTCATTGTTCATAAGGCGCAGTGCGAGATTGCGAGGCGTATCTTTCTGGACATGAAAATATTGCTCAAGCCCATACGAAAATGGTATTGAATTAATATATTGAATTATGCCGATACGGTACATATAGAGTCAAACTCCTGTTCCAGAGCGGTGCAGAGGTTATCGATGTCGGTTTTCGTTACGACAAGCGGAGGCATGAACGTGAGCACGTTACGTCCGGCTCCGGTTTTTCCTGCGAGGAACCCCTTATCTTTCAAGCCTTCAAGCAAACGGTCTGTTTCCGCAGTCAGAGGTGTTGTTCCGTCATTCAGTTCCACGCCAAGCATCAGCCCGGCGCCTCGTACTTCCGCGATGTATGAATATTTTTGCTGGAACCCGATAAGCCGCTCTTTGAAGTACTGCCCGAGCTCGGCGCATTTCTGGTCGAGTTTATGTTTGAGTATATAGTCAAGAACCGCTATTCCTGCACGCGCGCTGACCGGGTTGCCGCCCGTGGTAGACGCACCCGGCCGGGTATAGCATTGAGCGATTTTATCAGTTGAGGAAAACGCGCCGATAGGAAACCCGCTACCTAACGCTTTTGCCATAACAAGTATGTCCGGTTCGACTCCGTAGTGTTTAAAACCGAAGCGTTTGCCTGTGCGGCAGAAACCAGTCTGCACTTCATCGAAAATGAGCAGTATGTTATGTTTATCGAGCAGTTTTTTTAGGTGATAAAAGTAGCCGTCCGGAAACATGAAAATGCCGCCATTACCCTGAATCGGCTCCACAATAAACGCGGCGATGTTTCCATGCCTGACAATTGTCTCTTCCACTGTTTTTATACAGTCGCATGTATCTGAGCATGAAGTACAGGTTGGGCGCGGCACGAAATGGACGTTGTCACGGATATCCGGGTCGGTACGCCACATATCGAGCCCTGTGAGGTTCATGGTCAATGATGTACGCCCGTGCAAACCGCCTGTGACAGCGATAAATCCGGTTTTGCCCGTATACAGTTTGGCGAGCAGGAGCGCGCCTTCATTGGCTTCTGAACCGCTATTGACAAAAAAGACTTTTTTCAGAGATGCGCCAATAAAAGATATCAGCCTCTGCGCCAGAGTGACTATCGGTTCGGTTAAGTAAATGGTAGTGGTATGCTGTAATGTATATATCTGCTCGATAACAGGTTCTATTATTTCAGGGTTGCAGTGCCCGCAGTTGAGCACTGTTACGCCCGAATAACAGTCAAGATACTGCTTCCCTGCGGAATCGAACAGGTACTGCATACTGCCTTTCACAATAACCGGCGGATTTTTGTAAAAGTGATATAAGCAGGGGAGCATATGCTCTTTTTTCATTGCGATTATTTCATCGGCGTTTTTATACATGAGCCTCTTCCTTTTTCAAACTGTATAAACTTCTGCTGTTGTCATCCATAATGCCTCTGATATACGCGCCATAGGTGAATGACGAAGCGTCACGGCAGTCCGTCAGCGTTTTTATATTCTCTTCAAGGTTAATGCCTTTATTGTGGATGGCTTCTTTAAAAAGGCGTATGATTCGCGCGGTTTTTTCCGGTGGAAAGTCCGTTGCGTCTATACGCAGGCTGTGTGCCCCTAAACTGAGAAATGATTTCAGAGCGGGCAATACAGTTAGTTCCTTTTCCATAATAATATGGTTTCGGCAGTAGCGGTCTGTTCGTATTGACCGCAGGTTCCCGGCACGGTCTCGCATACTGTAATGATCGTACTTGCAGGGCATTTTGCAGAATTCCTGTTTGCTTGATTGAGAAAGGTTCATAGCAATGAGGCAGTGTTCCAACACCATGCCTGTAAGTGTGCCGTGTATGAGCAGGTCAAACGGTATGTGGGGATTATCAGCGATCAGGTTTCGTATCGTATCAAAAGACGCTTCAAGTGACGGCATGATGCGCGATACACCCTGCTCCATATAATATTTCGCAGATTTTCCGTTGATTACGTTGCATGACGCGTCCGTCCAGATGGTTTTATTGCAACTGCGTAACAACGGGATTGAAGCTATGCTGGTTATGGCATACGTATCGATCCAGTCAAAGCGGTCGACAATAAACTGAAGTTCATTCAACTCACGGGATGTGGTGATTCGGGGTGTCCGCATAACCAGCTGTTTATTGTGTGCTTTGCATAGAGTGTGAATGTCATGCAATTCCTGTTCAGTCCAGTGCGAATCTATCTGTACATCGCCTTCCCATGACAGGACAATTGTATTTGCGCCATTCAGGATTGCCTGCCGTGCGGATTCAAAGGAACCGGCAATACAGGTCAGTCCAGGCAGTTTTTTATTGCTGGCATCTGCTTCATACTGAAATGGATCAAACGAAAAGTCATTGATTGGCGATAAAGATCCCGAATATGACAAAAAAAGCGGTTCACGTTCGCCGGATATGTCTATGAATGAACTGTCAGGCGCGCCGAAAGAGAATCCGGTGCTCATATTGCGCATCCGGTTGTCGTGAATCGACCGTGACACATCGTAGTTACGGGTGTATTCAAGCGGGTTTGAGAGATAGGCGTCAATCTGACGCCTGTACGCTGTTACGATCGGCACGAGTACATCGATCGGTTTCATCCGCCCTTCAATTTTGAATGAATCAATGCCTGCTTCTATGAAATCAGGAATATGCTGGATAATGCACATGTCTTTGGCGGCAAGAAGATAGGCGTCTTTTTTGATTATGTCTCCCGTTTTCTCAGATACCAGATCGAATGACCAGCGGCACATTTTCAGGCATTGCCCCCGGTTAGCGCTTTTACCGAATAATAACCCACTGCTCAGGCATTGACCGGATTGAACCGAGCACATATCGCCGTGAATGAAATATTCCATTTCTATGCCGGATTCTTCCCGTATCCTGCGTACTTGGTCTATGGATATGTCCCGTGACGTTACCGCGCGGGTGAATCCTGCTGATTTCAGCATAAGTGCGGACTGTGTATTGTTTATGTTCATCATGGTGCTGGCGTGCAGAGGAATGTCTATTCCTTCTTCTGTGCACAGTACTGCAACAGCCATGTCCTGAACAATGATTGCGTCTATATGAATGGATTTCAGGTAATGAAGAAAGTCCGCCAGTTCGGGGATCTCGTTGTCTCCGATGAGGCTGTTGACAACAACATACAGTTTTTTCCCGCGTTCATGGATGAATTCACTGCAATTGCGCAGGTCGTCGTCGCTGAAATGAAAATCCTTGCGGTGACGGCGCATATTGAATTTTTTACCGGATACATACACCGCGTCAGCCCCGGCGTTAATAACACCGGTCAATACGTCGGTTTTTCCTGCGGGAGCAAGCAGTTCCGGGCGTTTAAGATTATTAGTCATCAGTACAATACCTTCTGTAGTTTTATCGTATCCCGCGGCCCCGGATTTTTCAAACCGATTGATGTCCGTACAGCCCAATCGCGTTCTAACATATTGAGGATCAAAAAAGATTCATCATAGCGTGATATCATGACCCGTCCACGTTCGCCGATGGAGCAGGGGGCAAGCCCATCCGGCGATTCATTCACGATGCGTATCTCGATCCGATCGGATGCAGTATTGTATTCAATACCGTCACTATCAAAGGATTCTTCAATAAATACGCCCGCGAGGCTGTTGCCGTAACCTGAAATATGTACTGCATTAGGAAACGATTCGTGAAACCCGGAGTATTCCTCAGGCGACATACCGACTCCTCCATAATGTATGCCCCTGATTTGTTCTCGCGCGGATTGGCTCATTTCTTCGCAGAGCATAGCAATGACCGGCGGCGTTGAGAAAATAACATCAATCCTTTGCAGATTGATAATATCCATAATTTGATCGTGGATATGAGCCATGTACCGTTTGCGGGATAGTGAATCCTCGGGCAGTTTGCGGTACCATCGCGGGTCGAAATCTATGGAAAACGGATCAAGCCCGTTCACGCATTTCAAAATAGCCCTGACTGCTTTACCTATAATATGCGGGCCGGTCGGCCCTGCCCACAGCCAGCGGCTTTTGACTGGGAAACTTCGTGACTGGGCACTGTCTAAAAAAGGCTGTATGAACCCATTATGAAATTCTTGTTCAGTATAAGCGGTTATTACGGGTTTACCCGTAAACCCGGATGTTTCTCCTGTAATAAGGTAACGGTTTGATTCAAGCACTGCGCGCGGTATAAAATGTTCCAGCGGGTATTGGCGCAGTACATTAATATCCATAGGTGGGATTGACAGAGGGTCTTCTATAATCTCATCAATATCAAGGTGATTCCGCTGAAAAAAGTCAATCCAGTAGGGACTTCCGTCTTTTGGAGATGTATGTAACGTTAAAAGATTTTTTTTATATTCGGGGTTAATCATTACTGCAAATTATCTCGTTGTCGTGTGTACATTACTACGTATTGTAACGCATCCTGAAAGTATAGCAAAAGAAAATAAGATACTATTTTTATCAAAAGGTTTTGATTTTTTGATTATTTTTAATGCCTTATGTCAGAATATGTTCTTAATAATAATGAATTCTACTGAATTGTGATGCCCTGTGTCCTGCTCGAAAATAATCTTCATTTCGTGAAAGAGGGAGAAGTGTATAACAGGATCACAATGATGTCTCAAAGGCTCTCTGATGTGTTCCCGTTAATCCGTTAAGAGGTTTAACCGGTTCAGGAGCGAACGGTTTTGTGACATTCTCTGATGGGTCTTCAAAAGAGTAGCCGTTATCATTGCCTAACAGTTTCATGACAGCCATCGTTATCGCGTACGGCCCACTGCTGAGAGGATTGTATGGAGAATACTTTGGTTCTATATCCGGCCACAATTCAGGATGGTTACGCAGATAGACAGTGGCAAATGTGCCTTCCAGATTATTAAAGTCAAATTTTCCCTTCAGCTGGGGAACAGAATTGGCATCCGCCTGCATGACGCGCCGAATGTACTTTAATGTGGTAAAAAACGTAAATCCATGTTCACGTAATTCAGGAGGGGGTTGTATAGCTTCAATGATATTGGGAATTTTATACGACCACATCGTTGACGGCTGTGTATGACGGTTAAGTTGTATTAGTCGCGACTTGATCTGACAGGTACCCTTTCAACGGTGAAGTGTCAGGCGACTATTGATTGTCCTCTGTTTTCATTTAGATTGTCCACTTTC
>QZJZ01000018.1 GCA_003599815.1 Candidatus Auribacter fodinae | reverse complement strand
TGAACTGACAGGACTGCTGAACAGGCGCTATTTCTTTAACCGCCTGTCGCAGGAAATCAGCAAATCAAAACGTAACAACAGGCCGTTTTCATTACTGATACTCGACGTCGACCATTTCAAGGAAATAAACGACACGTACGGACATCTTGAAGGAGATGAAGTCCTGCGAGTTATATCAAACGTACTGGTTCAATGCGTCAGGGAAATGGATATCGTCACCCGTTACGCAGGAGACGAGTTTATAGCGATTTTACCCGAAGCGATCAAGGAAGACGCCATCCCCGTAGCGCATCGCATCCTTGAGGAGACACGGAAACTCGAATTCAGCAATCCAAAAGTCGCTGGCGCTACCTTTACGGTTGCAGTGTCAGTTGGGCTGTCTACTTTTCCGCACGACGGGCAAACAGCCAACGAACTCATTGAACACGCGGATCTAGGCCTGTACGCCGCAAAACAGGGCGGAAGAAACCGGGTGTGCTGCGGCAGTGTATCCACCGAACCCGCAGAACCAGCCATTTCGTTCGACGGTATCATCCCCCGTTTCATAGGCAGAGCTGAAGAAATACGGCAATTGGAAGAAATATACCATCGGGCTCTTGAGGGTAACCTGCAGGTTGTTTTTGTCGCCGGTGAGGCTGGCGTAGGCAAAACACGGCTCGTTGAGGAATTTTTATCACGTCTTAACAAAGATAAAATTCAACTGCTGAAAGGTACCTGTTTCGACACAAAAATACCAATGCCATACCAGCCATTCAGGGAAGCGCTTGCCAGCTTTATCGAAAGAGACACCTATTTCGGGTACGCATTGTTACGGTCTTTAAGCGAAGCCCTGAAAATTGAAGTATTGAAAGTCATACCGAATCTTGATACCAAACGACTCGGCATTACCTCAGCCAGCATGGGGCTTGACCCTGTTCAGGATGAATACAGATTGTTTGACGGTATATACCAGATTATGAAAAAAATTTCACAGAAAGGCCCGCTGGTCCTCTTTCTCGACGACCTCCAATGGGCAGACCTCGCTTCACTGGAACTATTCAGCTATATTGTACGCAATGGACGCAACGACAGAATCATGATCTGCATTACGTTCCGTCCTGAGGAAATCATTGACGGAAATATCGAGCGCGGCTCAATGGCAAGTGTCATACATAAACTAAGCAGGGTACACAGGCTTGACAGAATTAACGTAACTCCCCTTTCCAAAAATCATGTTGCGGAGATGCTCAGTACAGTCTTTCATCCGCATACCTGCCCGAAAGAATTGATAGAACTGGTAGTCAACGAGACGGAAGGCAACCCATTTTTTATTGAGGAATTACTGAAAACACTGATCGAAAACAAAGATATAAAATTCGAGAAGAATCACCTTACCATCAAACCGGCTGAGACAATTACCCTGCCCTCATCCGTACGTGACCTTGTACTCGACAGGATCGACAAGCTCCCTGAAGAATTGCAGGAAATACTCACCATCGCCGCGACTATCGGACAGGAATTTTCTTTGCCCTTACTGTCATTTATCACCGGTAAAAACGAAGGGCATATTCAGGATATTCTTGATAACGGCATGGACGCGAATATTATCAAAGAAGATTTCTCCAGCGCTGAAGAAAAATTCTCGTTCACACACTGCAAAATACGGGAAGTGCTCTATTACAGCCTCCGCGAAAGCAAACGGGAACGCCTCCACATGAAAATCGCGCATGCGCTTGAGCGGCTGTTTCATAACGAACTCCCCAACCACTACGAAGACCTCGCGCAACATTACTACGTGACCAGAGAAAAAGAAAAAGCATTTACCTATATGCTGTTATGTGCCCGGAAGGTACAGGAATCATACGCTATTCATGAGTCCATTTCGTACTACATGAAAGCTGTGTCGTTATACGATAATTTCTCGTCAGAGTTACAGTTCCTTCATCGTGACGATTACGCGAGCATAACCCTTGCACTTGGTACATTGTTCAACATTACCGGAGAATATGAAATCGCCCTGAAATGGCTGAACACGTGCAGGGAAATCAAAGATGACAGCCATGAGGTATACCTGAGCCTTGGCGAATTGCATGTTAAACGGGGCGATTATGATAAAGCGATGGAAATGTTTAAAATCGCGCTGGACAAAACCACCCTTAATACCGCACTGGCTAATATAGAAACAAATATGTCCTATGTCTATTTTCGGGTAAGCAACTTTAATGAATCGGAACGGCTGGCGAAAAAAGCTATTGAACGGTTACAGGACAAAGCCCTCTCGCTGGTCACATCCGAAGCGTATAAAAATCTGGGTACGGTCTATTACGCCAAAGGACATTTTGCTCAGGCGATTGAGTATTACACCAAAAGCCTGGAAATATCAACACTACTCAACGACAAAAGGTCTATAGCCAACTCATATAATAATCTTGGCAGTGTCTACTACCGTCAGAACAATTTTGACAAGGCGCTCGACCATTTACAGAAATGCCTTGTAATACGTGAAGAGATCGGTGATAAATCCGGTATCGTATACTCCTACAATAATATTGGGAATATTCATTATAACCTGACCGATTACGATAACGCGGAAAAATATTATTCCCAGTGCCTTGCGATCAGCAATGAAATCGGCGAGCAGGCGGCGATAATTGCGTCCTACAACAATCTTGGCAATGTCTATCTTGCGACCGAAGATTTTACCAGCGCCGCGGAACATTACCAGCATAGCCTTGAACTCAGCGAAAAAATTGGTGAAAAAGCCAGCATCGCACGGGCATACACAGGGCTGGGGAATGTATACATTAATACAAACGACTATCTCAAAGCCTATGATTATTACCAGAAATGTTTTGTCATACGCGAGCAGATAGGTGACATGTCAGGAATGGCTTTCGCGTCTATACATATGGCGTTTGCATCCATTTCAGTGGGCAACTTCGAAAAAGCGGAACATCATTTCATAACCAGCGGGAAACTCAAGGAACAGATAAACGATCTTCCCGGCAGATTAACAATTATTAATCAGTTAATAAGACTCTACCTGTATACTGGCAAAAACGATAACGCGCGGGAATTGCTTATTGAAGCGCTGGATTTAGCACGTCTACTTGACCAGGCGGAAATGCTGGCTGAGACGTGGGGGTTATACGCCATCCTGCATATTAATGATGGCGATACCGAAAAAGCGAAAAAAGCAATGCATACCATGGATAAATTCGCCAACAGCATATCATTGACTATCCCGGTGTCCAATTTCACCAGTTTCGTACAGGGCAAATACGAGCTTGCCGCACATCATTACAAACAGTCTCTCCCACTTTTCGAACGTGCGCTGAAACATCGCAGGGTAAAGAACAGCGATGTAGAATACGGTCAGATTATGCTCGATTTTGCATCCGCGTTAATTCACTTGCAAAGATATGCGGAAGCCGCGGAAAAACTCCACATCGCCCAAGACTTTTTCTCGAAAATATCAATGAAGGAAAAACTGGAAACCATTCAGGAAATGAAAACGAGTATTCAGGATACTGCGGAATAACCCTGCCGGACAGCCGACAGGCTACTCAATAACGTTTAGTTTCCGTAATGCGTCACGAGCCGCTTTACTGCTTGCTTTCTTTTTGCTGGAATCGCTTCCTTCGCCAAGCAGTTTATCTCCGACATAAACAGCATATACATAGGTACGCTCGTGATGCGGGCCGGTTTCGTCTTTAACATCATAACGCGGCAACTGCCCGTAATTTTTCTGGATATAGGTTTGAAGGATATTTTTCAGGTTTTGTTCGACAATATGATCCTCAATAGTATGCATTTTGGAATTGATGTGTTCCAGCAGAAAAGCTCTCGTGGTTTCATAGTCACTGTCAAGATATATGGCGCCGGTTAATGCTTCAAATGCATTGCCCAAAAGTGAGATACGCTTTCTGCCTCCGTTTTTCTCCTCACCGCTTCCAAGTCTCAGCGCTTCGCCTAGTTTAAGTTCCTTCGCAATGATCGCCAGAAACTTTTTACTCACCAGATAGGATTTCACCAAAGACAATTTGCCCTCAGGGTAATCAGGATAAAGACGAAACAGCTCTTCAGCTACACAGCATCCGATCACGGCATCGCCAAGAAACTCAAGCCGCTCATTATCAACACGGGGCAAAGAGAACTCATAGGCATAGGACCGATGCGTTAGAGCCTGTTCCAATAACTCATTGTTCCTGAATGTATACTTAAGAAGCTGAAAAAACGATTCGCCGGAGGACATAAAGACATTCTGCTTATTGGTTTTCCTGGATTTTCTTAATTACTTTTCCGCGCATATACCACCAGTTCGTTATATTATCTCGCGGGGACGATGTGGAAGCCACAGGATAATAGTTAAACAACAGGTTCTCCTGCGATAATTGTTCAAGTGCAAGCAGAGCGGACAGACGTACAGCAGGGTCATCATCATTAGCCATAAATACCAGCTGTTTGGTTGCTTCAGGGTCATTCAGGCTTGCCAGAATATCAACAGTTAATTTACGTGTCCATGGATCCCGGGAATTCAGGTTATTGATTAAAAGAGGCACAATGGTTTTCCTGTCAGCCTGCTTTAACACGTCATGAGCACGAAGCGCCACGACTACCTGATTATCGGACAACGACCTGATAAGCAACGGGTACAAATCCGCTTTGCGCTTTTTTTCTATTTCAATGACAGCAGTATAGCGTGTAACCCAATCCGAACTATTCAGGTCAGCCTCATACTTTTTCGCCTTATTCGCGCCGGGCACAAACGCTGTACCGATCCCCCTCGGTATGTCATAGGCTATAAGTTGTATAAACGCGGCAGGAACAAAAAAAACAGCTTTGAGAGCATTAAACCCTTCTTCAGGCTGGGCTACATCTGCACATACCGCATGTGTTAAAACAACAGACATCAACAAAAGTGACGGTACGCATTTTTTTATCATATTATTCATCTCTGGCTAAAAGTTTCAGTTCATCGATACGATCTTTTAACAAAAAAATCAAATCCGGATTCGCGTTTTGCTGTTTATACAAATTTAACGCTTTTTCATAGTGATAGAAAGCTTTTTTTGGATAAAACAACTTTTTATCATAGAGCACTGCCAGATTATAGTGCGCGTCTGCGTCATCAGGATCAATTTCAAGCACCTCATAGTACAATTTACGTGCACCATAAAAATTCATTTTTTTCTCTTCAATGTACGCTTTGGCAAAGAGTGAAGGAATGTGCCGCGGATTCAGTTCCAGTGCTTTATTGAAAGCCTCTTTCGCTTCAGCTTCAAATCCCTGCCGTGCATAAATCAATCCCATAAAATAGTGAGCGTCAACATCACTGCTATCGAGTGTCAAAAGCCTGTCTGCATAATGGCGGGCACGCTCAAACTCATGGTTTGTAATGTAGGCGGATACAAGCTTTTTCAGCGCAAGGATATTAGCGGGCTGAACTTCCACTACCTCTTCCATTGCGGAAATTTGCTCTTTAGAAATCTGCAGTGTCTCATGCAGAACATAGCGCTTTTGTGTCTGTGCGCATCCGCACATGAAGAGCAGTATCAAACCTGTTGCGGTTATTTTAGTATTCATATTTGATAAAACCATTGTCCACTTTAGCCTGTTTTTGTGTAACATTAACACACCCAAATAATGCAAGTAAAGCCAAAATACCGTTTAATCCGCCAGCCTGAGGATATACGCCGCCGCAACATCCGCTCCGTTCGTACCACAATCAGGATATGATACACGCTTTGCCGCCTTGTCCAGTAATCTTCCGATATGCGTATGCCACTTCCCCTCAAAAAAATCACGCAGGTTAATGCAGTATGATTCAAGATGATATTCCACCGCATCCCTGAGAACAGGGTACTCGCGAAAATCATCTCTGCTGATATACATCAATGGTTTATTTAGAGACACGCACTCAGCTACAGTACCATATCCGAGTTTGGAAAGCACCATATCCGCGGCGTCAACAAGGCTCGGATGGTCAAACTCGCTCCGGTACGGCAGGATCATACCGTTATCAAACCGGATCATATCGTCGCCGAACCCGATAAAAAAGTAATCGCCGCATGTTTCCGCAACAGCCTGCAGGTCAAGCCCATGAGCCTGAAATCCGCCGAAAGAGCAAAGGATCAGAGGCCTCTGATCATGATTTATGCCCAGCTTATGCCTTATTTCGGCGACCGGCATGCGAGGCGGGCGGACAATCATGGGGATATCTTCGCATCTGGCGGCTGTTTCAAATCCGCCGGAAAACGGCAATCGCAGCATCGAATAGGCAAGAGCATAACCTTGCCTCATATCGTCAAGTACATATTTGTACTCAGAATACTGTGCGATATAGGGCTCAAATATCCAGTCCCATGTAAAGTTCGCTACTCCAACAGCCGGGATGCCGGCTTCATGTGCAATATAAAACGCCGCAGGAGGAATATCTGCGACAATGCAATCTATTTCATTTCTCTGTATAAAACTTAATTCCTGAGGTAAAAAAGACTGGCGCCGGCATATCAGATCTGAATAATCATGCAGAGAACGCATAACGTCAATTTTTATGCAGTCCAACTGAGTGGTTCCCGTATCAATATCAAGATACCGGACATAACGCTTCGAGTTCGGATCAGAAAAAAACCATTCCGGCGCATTGGTATGAATATGAATTTCAGTTTCCGGAGCCA
The DNA here is from genome assembly GCA_003599815.1 of Candidatus Auribacter fodinae. GTDB lineage: Bacteria > Auribacterota > Auribacteria > Auribacterales > Auribacteraceae > Auribacter > Auribacter fodinae. The sequence goes on along the minus strand of QZJZ01000018.1, from coordinate 21,512 downwards.
TTTTCTCTATTGCTCGAACCAGTTCCTGCATCCGTGTAGCATGCCCGAACCCATGCCCTGTAACATAAAAGAGTATTTTTTTCATAGAAACCTTAAATAATAATGGTTTATTTACATTACTTATCCCGTCACTATAAAATATGTTTGGTATTTGGTAAATTATTTGTTATAAATTATTGAAAGATTCGTAAAATCATTCATCCGGCTCACAAATTTCAACATATACAGTTAAATTATGACCGATAAAAAGTTATCGTACGATAGTTCCATACCTGAAGATATCAATGCTGTTCTTGATCTTAAGGAAATAGAATGGTCATTGATACAGCTTCTTATTGAATTAATTCCGGGTTTTCTGCATGACCTGAATAACGTCATGGGCATTGTTTCAAACTACAGAGACCTGTATACCAGTGCACGAACGGGATTCGCAAATACCCAGAATTCCCTCAAAGTATTCGACAGCATACTTAAAAGCGCAACCAATACAAAACATTTCCTCACGCTGTTTCAGGGTGAACAAAGCGTACACGTCCAGAACATCGGGCAGTATCTCGACCGAATAACAAAACTGTTTTACTATAAATTTAAAGAGAAACGTATCACTGCCGAGTTAAACTGCACATTTCCGTACAGCCTGATACTGCCGGAAATATTCACAAATTACCTGATGGTCAGCATTTTATTTTATTTATCGGAGATCTCCGCAGGAAAAAGTGAAATCATGATTGAAACAAGACGGCAGAACAACCATCTTAACCTGACCTTCACCAGAACAAGCTGGAACTCGGCCATTAAATCGCTGAATCACTCAACATCGCCATTTATCACCATGCTGGAACGACACATTAATCAGTGTAACTGTTGGCTGGAGCGGCTTAAGCTCAAGCCGCTGTCCATAGTAACGGAGCGAAGCAATGTTAAAGCTCAAAACTATATAATAACACTGGAGTTGCCTGTGCAGTTATTTGAGGAATGTTCACTTGAAGCACCGGAAGAAATAGGTTTGGAACAAAAAATACCGCCAACCCGTTTAACCACAACCACTCAGCGAATATTGATAATTGATGATGAAAAAATCATGTGCGACCTGCTCATGTCTATTTTCGAAGACAGCAAATACCTGCTCGATTATGCGACGGACTCCACTGAAGCAATGGATAAATGCAGGGAAACACGTTACGACCTTATTATCTGCGATTATATGCTTCCCGGCACAACAGCGCCCGAAATAATCAAGAATATTATCGCAATATCGGGAGACACAAAGTTCATCATCATAACCGGCTGCGCAGATGCGTCGCTGGAAGAAAGGCTCCTGAAACCGCCGGTATTTTATGTTCTGCGCAAACCATTTAAAATTGACGAAATCATAAACTCAGTTCAGAAACTAATGCAATAATGAGCCCGTCGCCAGACAGCCGTGAAGTTTTCTTTTCTGATGACCTTAGTTTATTGATACTCCGTTTTCTTCTCTTCTTCTTCATCATGATGTTTGTTGTCGGTTGCTCTCTCGTTTTTTTATCCATGGAATCAAATAAAGAAATCCCGCTTATTTTTTTTCTATCCGGCGTGTGTGTTCCAATACTTATATTAATCGAGCGTAAATACCGTAAAGCAGGCACTGCGTTTATTGATCTGGAATCAGGTTTAATCTATAAGAAACAATTCTGCCTACGCCATTTCAGCGGAAAGCTAACCGATCTGGATTCAATTCTGGTACAGCGTGTAATCATTAGAAAAAAAGTTCATTTATACAGCATTTTTTTTGTTTTGAGAGGCAAGTATTGTCTTATGGGGCACGAAACCGACCTGAAAAATTTGGAGAGAAAAATAGAACTTTTAGGTTCTGTCCGTGATGTTCCTGTGTATGAAGACGATGTGTTCAAGTACTCTTATATGGCTCCCTCGGTAAAAAAAATTTTTTTTATTATGTTTCCAATAGTGATTTTCTTTCTCCTGCTTGCTTCAGCGCTCAGGCAAATGGAGGTCAGGAATATAAAATTTTTAATTGTTATTTTAATTCCTATGGGGTATTTTATCTTTTTCTATTTAAAAAAGGGGTCTGAAAAAAAATAATGTTATGGCAACGGTTCTACGAAGCAATTAAAAACAAAAAATCATTTCTTATATCGGCGCATCTTGGGCTTGAAGGAGACGCGGTAGGTTCATCAGTCGCTTTATCAGCGTTTCTGCGTTCACTTGGGAAACAGACTATTCTGCTCAATGATGACCCTATTCCCGATAATCTCTTATTCCTTACAGCAAATGACACTGTTCTGCAGTCAACAGATTCTCTGGTGCATGATGCAATAGCCGCCGCAGAGGCTTGCTTTGTGGTCGATGTCAGCAACTGGAATCATATGGGAAAAACGGGCAAACTTATTGAAAGTTCAGGAAAACCCATCTACTGTATTGACCATCACCAATGCTCGGAACCAATCGGCGATATAGCGCACATTGATCCGTCAGCATGTTCCGCAGGTATACTAATTTACGACCTGATAAGATCATATGACAGCGCGTCTGTATCTAAAGAAATTGCTCAGGCAGTATACACTGCGATTATCACGGATACCGGAAATTTCCGTTTTTCAAATACCAATGCCGCGGCGTTCACCATATGCGCAGACCTTATGAATCAAGGTATTAACCATTCTGCGATTTGTAATGAAGTATATGAGAACAACCCTGTTTCGCGGTTTCGCCTTATGCATGAAACACTCGGCACGCTAAAATTATCGGATGACGGCCGTATTGTCTGGGTTATAATCACACAGGATATGCTGGCAAAAACTCACAGCACTATAAAAGAAGCTGAAGGTTTTGTTGATATGTTGCGTACAATAAAAGGCGTTGAGCTCAGTATACTATTCAGGCAACTAAGCCCTGACACGACAAAAGCGACTTTCAGATCCAAAGAATATATTGATGTTCAACAACTCGCATCACATTTTAATGGCGGCGGGCATAAACGGGCGGCTGGGGCAACCATTCACGCGCCGGTCGATAAGGCTGTCGAACAGGTATTGAGCACGGCGAAAACCATGGCAAGGTAATGAGTAATTTCACTATCAGGCAACTGGATCATACCGCAGATTATTTCGTCAGTATCGAAGCGGATTCTCTGCCTCATCTACTGCAGGGCGCTGTACAGGCAATTACAAAGTACTGCGTGGAAGAAATCATCAGGCATTCTCCAACTCCGTTCATTATTAATCTTGATATACAGGAAGATTCACTGGATGACCTTATCATCAGTTTTCTGAACGAGGTGCTTTTTCTAATGGAAACACGCCATGTCTTTTTTAATCATTCTGAATTCGGAAATGTCACACAGACATCCATTCAGTGCACTCTATATGGCATTAGCAAGGAAGTGGTTACAGCCAGCGGAGAAATAAAAGCGGCAACATATCATGGACTGTCCGTCACTCACTCTCTTGGAAATTGGACTGCGCGAATACTTTTTGATGTCTGATTTTTCTTTCCGCCTTATTCGGTACTGATGTATACTATAAGATAATGAGTCTGACGTATGCGCATTAACCCACCGGACATGGAGGCGGCCATGGTCAATTTCAAACATATTTTGTACCCGACAGATTTTTCTCCCTATTCAACAGTTGCGCTGGATTATTGTATATCTCTTGCGCATAAGTACCAGTCAAAAATATCCATTCTCCATGTGGTGGAAGTATTTCTTCCTGATCCCGAATACCTGACTCTGTATGGCGAAATTGACACGATTTACAAACAGTTCGAAAAGGATGCGGAAAAACGCATGGCATCTCTTCTGGAGAAAAATCAATTTAAAAAACTGGATATATCGTCTCATATTATTATTGGAAAGCCATTTATAGAAATAATCCAGTTCAGCAGAAACAACAATACAGATCTGATTGTTATGGGCTCACACGGCAAATCAGCTTTAAGCCATATCCTGTTCGGCAGTACGGCGGATAAAGTCGTAACCAAAGCATCTTGCCCGGTTCTTATAGTGAAACATCCGGAACACACCTTCGTGATGCCATAACTTAATATAGCCTAAACCCTATATATTTAATATGGCAAAAACATCATTTTCCTTGAATAATTTAAGTAAATAGTGTATCATACGCGACTTACTATTTAACATCCTATTAACGCGTATCACATCCGCACATAATCCCGGAGTGTATACTTGAGAGACAGTTTATGGAAAGGAATGCATCACATGAAAGAATCATATTTAAGAGCATGTACTGCCGGCATAACACTGGCATTGAATTTGATGTGCGGAAACGGGCTGGCGCAGGAAACATCCCAGCCAAGCGGTAATTTCAGTTCATTCAACAAAAATAATGATGTGAATGCGGCATGTGCCGCCATCGCTGAAAAACACACTGCTGTATATAAAGATCTTGAACGTTGGATTGACTCACGAAAAATACAGAACGGCTACCTGCCGGATCTTGGCGTCGATGTCGAAGGGCTATGGGCAAGCTATCAGGAAACCGACAACTGGTGGTCAAAATATCTTGCCAGCCACGGTCGTATGTTCATCTATGACACATCCCTTGCGCATTACTGCTCAATTGTGGATGATATGAAATCCGGCAAATTTGTCGAGTCACGCAAAGCGACTGATATCATTACCCAAATGTTACGAAAAGAGGAATTACGCGGGAATATCGGACTGCTTCATTTTTCATACAATACGGAAGGTGATAACTTCATAGATCCACGCAAGATATCCGGGGCGAACCTGTGGGTATTCAAAGCGCTATACGCGTACATGCTCGCGTCAGGCGATACCCGCCGATTTGACGACATTACCGACTACGTATCAACATATTTACTGCCACTGCAAGTCGTTGATGAAACGCATCCGGCATATGGGCTTATCACAGCCGGATACGGGCATCCGGACGGCTTGAATCAGGGCGGATATAACATATATGATGACCTGAATACCCTCAACAGAAAACATTACCACTCGGTATTGGAACATACGGCGGACTTTATTGATTTACTGCGCCTCATGATTTTTGTGATTGATTCGCATAATGTAACAGCAAATCATCCGAGACTGCGAGAAGAACTGGTCATGCGGCACGCCTTGGTCATGCAAGGGGTAAAACGGATGCGAAAAGACAAGCACTGGCCGACGGTTATAGACGGCGACGGCTCATACAACTGGTCTCGCGCAGTGGATCATTATACATGGCTTGCGGCGGCATTCATCGGACTGGATGACGATATTGCATGGGAAAGCATTGAAGTACTTCGCAATGAATTCACAACTACGATTGACTCTATAGAAATAATTAAGGGACAGAAAGCAAGCCGCGTACCCCTTAATGCTTCAGCAAGCGGGCTGATATTCTTTTCCAAAGATTTTAAAGATCAGTATGTAAGTTTGTCTGAATCTGAACGAAACAAGCTCGAGGCATTAATCCAGCCGGAAGCGACAGGCGGCGGCATTGTTTTTCTTTACCGGTACGCGCAGGTAACCAAGGATGACACAAGACGCCAAAAAGCGCTCGAATACCTCACAGAGCTGGTAGACGGGCTGGCGCTCATTCATAAAACATACTCTACTGTCTATGATGGCGGCGGCATGCCGTACGCAACGGAAAACACTCATGACTATTTCAATTCCACGCCTTCCATGGCGGCGACAGCGACTTTTCTGCTGTCACTGGATACATTGCGCACAGGATACCCGTTTTTCATAGGCGTACCAGTTCCCAAAGGATGCGAGAACGCGCTGGAAATGAAGGTAGATACATCCATTCTGCACAAAACGGAAACGAGGCCGGCGAACAGCTGATTACTGTTTTCTGCGTATCACTCGGTATGATATTCTGGATCAGGTGTAATAATGCCCTCAAGGACTTTGACAGCAAGGTCAGCTCGCCCGAAAGGCGCGCTGACCTGAACACCCTGAATACGGCTTTTTAAACTGAACAGCGTTTCCCTGGCAATAGCGACGCCTTCAAGTTTAGCCGCTTCCTTATCAGTAACCTTTTTCATTCTCTCTAAAATATAATCAGGTATGGTAATTTCGGGAATCTCTGAATTCAGGAACTCGGCGTTGCGGTAACTCGCCAAAGGCCATATGCCGATAAGCACCGGTATATCAATATCATGGATATCGTCAAGAAACTTGTTCAGCCTGTCAGGATCAAATACCGGCTGGGTAACCGCGAAATCCGCGCCTGATTCGACTTTACGGAAAAATCTGGCAAGTTCCAGCTCATAATTGCTGGCAACAGGATTAACACCAACGCCAACAAAAAATTTCGTCGTGTTGCTGATGTCGTTATCTGCTAAATCCAGCCCATGGTTCAGTTTATTGATAATCCGCACCAGTCCGATAGCGTCAACATCAAATACGGCTGTGGCATTCGGATAATGCCCCAGCTTCGGCGGATCTCCGGTAATGGCAAGTATGTTACGTAATCCCGCCGCGGCAACGCCCAAAAGATCGGACTGCATGCCGATCACGTTCCTGTCGCGGCAACAATAATGGATGATAGTTTCCATCTTTACTTCACGCTCAAGTATGATAGCCAGCATCTGCGGGCCCATTCGAGCGCTGGCCCGCGGGCCGTCAGGGATATTGACCGCATCAACACCATGTGCTTTTAGGTAACGGGCGGCTTCGATAACCTTTGTGGGGTCGCATCCCTTAGGAGGGGTTATCTCAACGCTCGACACAAAATCTCCTCTGCACAGCCGTTTCGCAAAATGCGACCGTTCCGAGGCAGGTACAGGTTCCATCCCCGGATGTTCACCCTGAACACTAATCTCAGACTGGTCCTTCTCCTCAGCGGCAACAATCCCTAAAACAACCGATTTGACAATATATTTCAGCTGTTTAATGTGTTCAGGATGTATACCACAGCAACCGCCCACAATACGTACGTTATTCAATAAATAACGCCGTGCGTATTCGGTAAAATATTCCGGAGTGGTCAGATAAAAACTGCGGTCATCAATAATACGGGGCACACCGGCATTCGGATGGACAGATATAACAAGATCTTTATACTGTTTCATATGTTCAATCGGTTTGAGCATATGATGCGGGCCGACCGAACAATTAAATCCTACTGCGTCTATATTAAGTTTATACGCCAGTTCCGCAAGCTGGTCAGGAGTAGCGCCCAGAATGCTGGTACCATCTTCAGTAACGGACAAATGAGCAATAACCGGTACGTCGGACGATATTTTTTTCACAGTCTCAACAGCGATCTGTAATTCACGCAAATCTGTAAATGTCTCAAGAGTAATAATATCAACACCGGCATCTATAAGTATTTCGATTTGCTCTTCGTAGATTGACCGGGCCTGCGTTCCGGTGATGGGTCCAAGAGGGTGAACCAGCTTTCCAATCGGGCCTACGCTCCCTGCAACAAAGGTCTGAGCCTTTTTTGCGCATTCTCGCGCCAATTTAACCCCAGCCCTGTTAATATCAGCCAACTGATCGAGAAGTCCCGCTTTTTCGAGTTTAAAGCTGTTGGCGCCGAATGTGTTTGTTTTAATTACATCGGCGCCCGCTTTAATATACTCTTCGTGTACTTCCCTGATCGTATCAGGATTGGTTATATTAAGCTGTTCAAAATTAATATTGAGAAAGAACCCTTTCTGATATAAGTAGGTTCCCATCGCGCCGTCAAACAGTATAATCCTGTTCTCATCCCGCAAAATATCTTTAAAGCTTTCAGTCATTGAGTCTCCTTTACTCATGCTTAAGAAAAATGATTGTGACAGCTATCATTGTCTCATTCAAAAGCAATGTCGTCAATGTAAACAATTCCCTCTCCGCGACCTTCAGGAAAACATGTTGACTCAAAGCATATTGCAAGTGATGATAACCGGCTGATATCCAATAAAAAATCACTCAGCGGGATACGGGCTTTCTGCCATTCCTTGGTAACTGCCCCATCAGGAAGATAAAAAATAACCTGTTGCGATTTTACGGAATCACCAGCCTTATCCCAATGTTTATCAGCAAGTCCGAGAATAAAATTTTCTGCGCCGGTTTCGCCTTTTACCCACATTGTCAGGTAACTATAGTCAGACGCGTTAAAATAAGGATTAGCAGGGTTGTTCGTATCCTTTAATGATGAATAATACCCACACCAGCCGCCTTTACCGTACGGACCGCCTTCATCAGCACGAAAATATTTCAGTTTCAGGACATTGGTTTCTTCGCCCTCTCGAGTACCCAGCGTAGTGGACATCATGATGCGCGAAGGCGCCATCTGATAAACATTGGTAATACCTTTGCGCTCATTAAACTTGGTATTTTTTTCGAAGCGGTCGATGAAATAAATAATCATCGCCTTTTCTTCCTGAACCTCAAACTGCATGGAATCGTTGAATATCCCGCGCATCTGCTGTGGTTCGGACGATTGAGCTGATCCGCCGTTATCCGGCTCCTGAGAAATCAAGCTCCCTGCGGACAACATCAGGCATACAACGCTTCCTGCAACAATACCGAGTATTTTCATAAGAACGAAACCCCTTTAACAGAACTATTCAAACTGCAAATCATCGATATATATATCACCTTGACCGCCGCCTTCAGGAAAACATTCTGATTCAAAACAGACCGCAATAGAAGCGAGTTTCGATGTGTCTACCCAGAAATCTTCAAGAGGAATTTTCGCCTTCTGCCATTCAGTCGTGATTTTCTGTGCTTCAAGATACACTCCGATGTCTTCTGATTTCATGGAATCCTCGCGCTGATCCCATGTTTCATCAGCAACACCTATTTTGAAGTTTTCTCCGCCTTTTTCTCCTTTGATCCAAAAGGTCAGATATTTGTACCCAGAGGCATCGAAATACTGGCGCGGGCCGCGTTTAATAACCGTATAATATCCGCACCAGCCGCCTTTGCCGTACGGCCCGCCTTCTGCGGCTTTTTTGTAACGCAACGCAAGAGAACGGCCGGAATCACCATAAAAAACTTTATCCGTACGGAGCGCAACTATACCTGACGGCTGTTTCATATATGTGCTTGACCTGCCGCCAAAAGTATTGCCCTGCTTTTCAAAATTATCAATCAACTGCGGAGCCGCTCCACCTTCCTGCGCGTATACTGCCGCAGACGAAATACAGAGAGCCGCGAAAACTGCAAACCCTAATGTCCTTTTCATACTCTAATCTCCTTATGTTGGGTTACCGTTTGAAATTATTGTTATGTATGTTACAGTGTATACGACTTATAAAATGGTGTGTTTATTTTAGCCAAATATATCTTATTATTCAGGTAAGCGTCAATTCAATATATGGAAGCGCTTACTCACCGAAAAAATCTTCCCAGTCAGGTTCTGTTTCTTCTTCCTGTTTTATATGAAACTTTAAGTCGTCAATCCATATAGTACTTGTTTGTTTCTTATTGAAATTAATTACAAATGAACCCATTTCGGTAAAATCAAGCAATCCGAAATCAGCAAGGGGAATAACTACTTCCTGCCACTCGGTCGTTATTCCATTCGGCAGGTACTTCGTTACATTTCCCGCTTTCAGGGAGTCTCCGATAATTACCCAGTTTTTGTCTGCCATCCCGATTTCAAAATCCTCACCGCCCCGTTTGCCTTTTACCATAAAAGATACACGGTTGAATTCAGACAGGTCATACCAGCTCCCATCGATCTGATTCAGCAGTGTATAGTAGCCGCACCATCCCGTGCCTTTTTTATCATAGTCAATGCGGAGCGATTTTCCTTTATCGCCGTAAAAAACATTGGAGTCAAGTTCATGAGAGCATACCGAAGGAAGATTTTTATAGGTGTTGGATTTTCGCCCCATCAGATTGAGATAATTGAAATCAAAATTATCCAGCAGAAGGAAACCTTTTTCGTAAATATCTTTCATTGGGAAGACAAGAGGTTCGTGATAAAACCGCAGGTCGTCTATCCAGACAGTTCCCTCTGTTTCCTCGTTTACATCGAATACTATGCTCATGACGGTTTGCAGGTCTGGTCCGAAAAAGCTCTCCACCGGGATTTTTACCATCTGCCAGTCGCGGGTTATACCGTCAGGGAGAAAACGTCCAATACTGCCGATGAAAACAGCGTCTTCACGTTTATTGGAAACTGCGTCGTTCATGCCTATCTGAAATGTTTCACCGCCTTTTTCACCTTTTATCATGAATGTAACAGTCGCGTATTTTGAAATATCGCCCAGAATCATAAGGTAAGCGCCGCAAAATGATTTTCCCACGACTTTGCGCCGGAACATTATTTTTATAGACTCATTCTCATGCCAGATTTCTTTGTCTTTACTTCCTTCAATACCGAAATACTGTACTCCCGTCAGGTGATCATCTTTTGATGAGGAATCATTGTCTTTCTCTTTTTTCGCATTCCGAATACTTTTTTCAGGCGGCTCATAGTTCACCGAGGAATCAAAAAAACAGCCCATAGCGGAGGGAGGAAGAACAAAATATCCTATTCGTCCACGATAAGCGAATATTTTCTCATGATCGAACAACAAAGTTCCTTCAGGCATATTAGGAATTTCATAAAGATTATCCCACTCCCGATTCGCTTCACAATAACCAGTCGAAGCACCCACAAAACACGCTATGCTTCCAATAAGGCCCGCTATACAGAAAAAACGTTTCATATATATCATCCTCAACCTCTTACTTTTTCAATATGATAGCGTTAAACGTAGTCGGATCGCCCCAGATACGTTCTTTCGATGTCGATGTCAGCAGTTTCTGAGGAGAATTCGGGTCGTCGCAGTCACTGCCGTCAGTTGAGAAACCTATCATAAGCCCATCCTTAAACCTGAAATGGTTCATCTCAGCTACTTCAGGATTATCAGGGCCAAGGGTGATAAGGTCACGGTTAGCGCCCAGCTGTTGCTTTGACGGATCAACCTCAGGGATACCTTCCATTTTAACATTCTCAAACATCTTTGCGTCTATACGAACCTCAATAATATAGCCATTTCCTTTTTTTGTCGCGGCTATTTCCACATATTCGAGATACTGTTCCGCATCCATTTCCGGCGTAAATAAAAACGCTTCCGCAGGAATATTGTTGAAATTGCCGGGGCTGAACCCGAACTGAAAATCATCATTACTGTTCATCGCCTCATTGTAATCGCCTTTCAGATCCACATCGAGCCAGAACTCGACATGATCGCCTTCCCACATATCCTGCGCTGTTTTTTCCTGAACAATAGTGTTATCTGTTATATCAAACAAAAAGTATATGTTATACAAATCCCACATCGAATACGCGGATATGCTGTAATCGCTTTTACCGTTCCATGCGCCTCTTCCATATACGACTTGAGTTTTCTCATCCTGAACGCTTGGATCGGTAAGAATCCAGTCATTAGTATTTCCGTCAATGACAACACCTTTTTCCTGATACCACGATATAAAATGATCCAAATCTTCCGGTTCAGGCCTTATTTTCATCGGGGTATTCCTGCCGCGCTGGAGCAGTTTATAGGAATAGTAACAGTGCATGGCTATCGCGCCATATCCCGGGTCGTTGCGGAACTCATTCTCAACCTGTTTCAGGACTCGTTCCATTTCTTCCCATCCTTCTTCATAGAAAGTATTCGCGCGCCGCCCCTGTTTCATCGTTATAAGATCTTGAGTTTCAACACCAACATAGATTTTTTTGCCAAGGCGCGTCGCCAGATCAATGTGATACCGGGATACATCAATAATCTTACGGGCGGTATCATAATACGCCATTAACCCCGAATAATCCAAATACGTGAGCATTTGTTCTTCAAAATCGCCTTCTTCCTTATAGAAAAACGGGATAGCGCCTCCAACCTCAAAATGCTGATCAGGATAACTGTCTATAAGCGCCCTGATTTTTTTCAAAAGGTCAATATATTCTTTTTTTACCTCGTCACGCCGTGTCTGCCATTCACCGGCAAGATACGGCTCAACATCAAATGAACACCCGTCAATACGCAGTTCCGGCGGACGAGACTGGTTGTAATCAAGAAATGCTTTCATCCATTGTATTGCCAGATGATGGTTTTCCTTCAAGCACCATACTGGATTTCCCGTTAGAATTTCTATATGAAGGTCACGTTTATGTGATTCCCGCAAGAATTCCTCGAGCTGTTTGGTATATGCGGGATCGTCATGCTCGTTAAAGTCACCGAAATAAACATAACAGGTGCGAATAGCGGTTCTTTCACAGAGATCAAACATATCCTGACGGGCTTTAAGATTGACCACAGGGTCGATTTTCCAGACCCACATAGTACGCGGGTGTTCAGGGTCGAGTTCAGCGCGGGGTTTATTATATTCCTCAATTTTTTCAATTTCACCATCGTATTCGAGCATGATATCATCGATATAAATCGCCGACGTTTCTCCGGGAGTATCGTAACGAAACCAAAAGACCAAAGCGCCGAGAGATGAAATATTAAGGTCGCCGGCAATTCGGTTAAGCGGTATTTTCGCCTTAACCCAGTCTTTTGTCACTGAACCGCCTTTGATAAAAAAATTCACAGATCCGACATACTTGGCGTCAATACTCAGTTCCTGCATCATGCTGTCGGCCAATCCAATATCAAATCGTTCACCCCCATCACGCCCTTTTACCCAGAATGTGATGCAGTTATAATCGCTTGCGTCAAGCCCGTCAAGGAGGGTATACCATCCACACCATCCCCCTGCGACTCTCCATTCCATTTTCTGAGATTTACCAGTATCGCCGCGCCGCATTTCCTCGGTTTTAGTAATCAGGCTCCATGAGGGCCGTTTTGCCCATGTTCCCTGAAACGCGCCAAGGCTGGTTTCCCTTTCGGAAAAAATTCCTTCCGTACTTCCTCTGTCAAAATTATCAATTATTATAGGCGGGTTGCGAAAAATCGGGTTTTTCTGTTCAATAAATGTCTTTTCCGACTTCATTAAATCCTGTTTCTCAGACTCGTCAGTCGCGCTTTCATGCTCTTGTTCTGTGTCGTTATCATATTGCACAGGGCTCGTTTCAACACTGGGTTGTGCCTGTTCCGCTTCGTTATCAATGTCCACTGGCAACGCCTGCTCGCCATAACTTATTGTCTGACTGAGAATCAGCGTCCCCCAGGCAAACAATATGCATGAAAATTTCTTCATCATAACACTCCCACCCCATATATTTTTTTGAATCGGATTTTGTATAATATAACACGAATATCATAAAAAAAACAATGTTATATAGCACTATGACGCAAGCCGTGTAGGCTCTATTCAGCGGAACTAACAAACTACCATCTTGAGAGCGATGAAAAAGTCACAAGAGAATGTCATTGCGAAGCCCCAAAGGGGCGGTGGCAATCTCAGCTCTATTCATTTTGAGATCACCACGTCGCTAACGCTCCTCGTGATGACATCTTAAAAGAGAAACTTAGAATCTTTTTCAGGACTCCCATCTTATTTGACAGGAAATAATTATTTTTGTTTCGAGGAAAATGTGAATAAAAAACGGCAGGCAACGGTAACACCGCTATTGCCTGCCGTTCTAAGATTTTACAGGTAAAACTTATTTGCCCATTACAACGCTGACTTTATGAACTTTGCCGTCGCCATGAGGTTTAATGAGATTACCTTCAATAAGTTTTCCGTCAACAGTAACGGATTTCACGCCTTTATTGACGCCTTCAGGATTCTTGATTTCGATCTCATAGATCGCGCCGCGGAAAGGACGTTTGATCGAACATTCTTTCCATTCTTTAGGGAGGCACGGATCGATCAGCAAGCCTTTAAAATCACGGCGTGCGCCAAGGATCCATTCAGTCGCGGCGATAAACATCCACGGGGTCGTTCCGGTATTCCATGTAAATGAACCTTCGCCGTAATTATGTTTGTTGCCGGGGCCGATAACGTATTCCGCCCAGACATACGGCTCGACTTTATAATGGTCATGATCCTGTTTGGCTGGTGACATCGGGCATAAGCGCCTGAACGATTCCAGAGCTTCATCGCCACGGCCGACCGTACAATCAGCAACAATCTTAAACGCGCATGCATGAGAAAACACAGCGGCATTCTCTTTCGTTCCCGGCGCGAAAGCGGTTACACGGCCGATGGTTTCATCGAAATCGGTGTAAACCGGCGCAAACAATGCCGGGCCGTATGGTGTACTGAGATAGTTGTCTATTTTGTCGAGAATGCTCGCAAGACGGTCTTTAGGAACCACGTTCGCGAGAATTGCCCATGTCTGGCTGTTAAGAGGCACTTTGCCTTCCGCGTTTTCATTCGACCCCATTTTCCTGCCGAAATCATTATATGCGGCAAGGTACCATTCGCCGTCCCAGCCTTCTTTGTTGATAATTATCGACAAGGTATCATATTTTTCCTGCATTTCTTTCACGACTTCAGTATCACCGAGAAATTCAGCAAGTTCTTTCATCTGTTTGCAAGCGCGAGCCAACGCCATGCCGAGCCATACGCTTTCGCCTTTTAAACGGATACCGACGTGGTCATAAGCGTCGTTCCAGTCAGCTTTTCGAAGAAGAGGCAATCCGTGTGCGCCTCTTTCCTTATACAAGAAACGAACCGCACGTAAAATATGTTCGTAAACAGTCGCTTCACCGCCGTTATGGAATTTGAACACCTTTTTCAGAAAATCCACGTTACCGGTTTCTTTAACGTAGGATATCACAGTATACGGCAACCAGACAGCGACGTCTGATTTCATGGTAAGCCCGTCAGCGTCTTTATCCCATGAGCCTTCTATATCAGAAAAACCGGATACCGCGTGGCCGCTGTTATACTGCCAGAAAAGAATTTTTTCCAGTTTTTCCATAGCGAGATCCATCTGAACGGATAACAGCCCTTCGATATCCTGAGCAGTATCACGATACCCCAGCCCGCCTTCACCGCCATGATACTGGGAAGTACCACGCCAGCAAGTAATAGCGTATAACTGGTATTTACCCCAGATGTTGGTCATCAGGTTGAAGTTCGGATCCGGTGTTTTAACTGTGATCCTGTTGACAGCTTCAACATAATATTCTTTCACGCGAGCTAGTTCAGCTTTCGCGCCCGCGAGACTTTTATATTTCTTAATATAAGAAGCAACTTTTGTCTGATCAATGTCATAGCCGAGAACGACAACAAACTCAATTTCTTTGCCCGGAGCGAGAGTGACGTCTTTTTTGAACACGCCAACCATATCCTCACCTTCAACAATAGTGTTGGACAGATTGCCGTCAATCAGCATCATGGGTTTCTCGATACTGCCGTAACGCCCATAAAATTTTTCCTTATTGGTTTCATAACCGGAAATATCGCCTTCGACAGTAAAAAATGTCATACCGACATTCTGCTGTCTGTGATGAAACCGTTTCTTGCGGGAAATAATTGTTTTCAATTCTTCGTTGTATTCGGCGATGTTATAGAGGCAGATGATGTTGCGGTATACTGTTTCCAGTTCGATGTCACCGGATACCAGCTCGACAAACGGATACAATGAGAGGTTCCGTGCTTTAGAATCGGTATTTTTCACTTTCACGATCTGCATTTCAACCGGATCTTCATGTGCGACAAAATAGGTTATATCTGTCGCGATATCATTTTTCTTCGTGGAAATAATCGAATAGCCAAGGCCGTGAACGCATTTGTAAGAATCCATTTTCTCACGCATCGGCTGCCATGTAGCTGACCAAACGGAAGCTGTATCGTTGTCACGGACGAACACATAACGGCCCGGACGATCCGGATGAATGTGTTCGTATCTGAGAATGCGATGAGTTTTAGGATCCTTATAGTAGCTAAACCCGCCGCCGGTCTGTGATACCAGCGCGTGATACACCCTGTTGAACAGGTAGTTGAACCACGGGCGGGGTGTATTAGGATCTGTGATAATATACTCCCTCCCGTCATCATTGAAATGACCATACTGCTTCATGATGATCTCCTCTTTTGGTTGTTTCGTTCTACTTACGTCCCTTATAGTTATAAGAAATATCTATAATTTACCCTAATGACGAATACACGCGGGCCAATGTTTCCCATACTTTTTCAGGCTGATCCGCACAGAGGGAAGACATCCCTTTCGCTCCGTAAAACGTCCACGCTGTGAGGTCTGTAATCCCTTCTTCAACAGCGATAGATGCTACCTGTTCAATATCAGGTTCCCATCCTGCCGGTATATGAAAATTCTGAATCCAGATATGCCCGCCGATATTATTCGTTTCTGCAACATAACGCACTTCACGGCAAAACGGACGTAAAAATGAGTCCATATTAAACTTCGGGTCAGCTTTTTTACGGGGAATCCAATAAGGATCCGTACCAAAACTGCTTATATGTTTGATGCTTCCCACACGGCGCCAGAACCCGCTGTCGCGGACTTCTTCGTTCGGCAGCATACATACAGTATTTTCACACCCCTTTTCAGCGGTATATGCGCACATTTCAGTCAGAAACGAGATAAGGCACTCATCCTGAAACGCTATAACCTGCGGATTCATGGTTTCAGGAAGCTCTTCACCATACATATCACGATACATTTTTTTACATACGCCGCACCGGCAACCCCATTCGCTTTTAGGCTCGGAAAAACCAAACCAGCCGGGCACATAAAAGTGCGGTTCGTCCCAGAAAATGGAATCCGCGCCGATTTCAACCGCCGCATCAACCCATGACCGCATGAAATTCCGTGCCTCAGGATTATTCAAACATGCCAGCGGAGCAAGCCTTCCTTCACTAGTAACCTGCCGAACCCCAAGTTCGCGCGCTACATAATATGAAAATGTTTCTCCGCCAAACAAACCGGCTACACCCCACGGATCAATATGCGCCTTCATGCCCAGTTTTTTAGTTTCAGCGACAATCGATTTCATATTCCCGCGATAGAACATCATATCTTCTTCGGAGAAAGTATGGACAACATACGTACACGTAGCGTCCTTAATTTTCTTAAGGTCTGGGAATACATGTTCAGGCAACCGGCTGCCAAAGTAGCTGATACCTTTATTCATCCGATTCTCCATCGGTAAAGTTGTTATCAGTTCTCTGCACGCCAGCACAAAGCAACACTAAGGTTAGTAGTTAAATGCCTTTATATGGAAAAGTAACAAAAATGGACGTGCGCAAATTGAAAATGCTCATAATACCTCAGCACGAGGTGCTGTGTCAATAGCAAATTATCTGTTTTGCCATTTCCTTCTACGTAAATATATACGCGGCGGTTGAAAAAACCTCTAACAGACATATGGGAGGATATATTGACATTTCCATACGTTAGTGTTACTTTTCACAAATACAAAGATCATAAAGACAATAAAGCGATTCTCCTTTTATACGAAATAAATAATTGCAATGAAGGACTACGCAATGAAGCTAAATCAGAAAAACCTCTGTGAGTACATCTGTTTCGCGATTCTTGTTATAATAACTCTTGCATCACATTTCTGGAGATACACCTTTGAAGGAACGGGTTATTTAGCTCACTTCGACGATGATTTTTTTTATTACCTGAAAATCGCAGAAAACATCAGCATCCACAATATTTCCTCATTCAACACATTATATCTGACCAACGGATACCACCCTTTATGGATGTTTGTTCTGGTAGGAATTTTAAAGATCACACGAACTACGGGAATACACTTTTTCCTTGTTTTTTCAACTATACTGTCCATTTTGAATATATCCGTATACTTTTTGACACGGCGACTGAGCCTTCGTTTTTTTGAAACCAGCGTAATTCCTGTATTTATAGCGATAATCGCCACTTTATTTTCAACACAGCTCATGCGTTCAGGCATGGAAATAGCATTAACCATCGTTATGACCCTTATAGTAATGGATTATGCAATCCGTAACAGGAATCATCTATCAGAAAAAGGAACCATTATTATTTTCGGTTTCTTAAGTTCCATACTTGTATTATCACGGCTTGATTCAGCGGTTTTTGTGCTGATTTTTCTTATTTCCCCCGCTTTCTTCGACTATACCTCCCTGAAAATTTCCGCAAAAAAACTATTCTTTTTCGGACTTGGCGGTTTACTTGTTCCTTTGTACATGCTCAGCAACCTTATATTTTTTGATACGCTCATGCCGGTATCAGGACAGGTCAAACATCTGAAAGATACTCTGATACCTAATATTAATGTATACAAAAGCCTCATTTTGTTCAGGCCGTCACGTTTTTTCATAATACCCACATTAATAGGTATGGCTATATCTCTGTTGGTTTTCTTTTTAGGACCGTACCGGAAAGACAAGCGCTATATTCCTCTCATAATCCCTATTGCTTTTTGCATCGTATATTACAATATGCTTGCCGTCTCAAGCGACTGGCATTTATGGCAATGGTATGCGTATCCGTTTGTCCCGTGTTTAGTTTCCACGGCAATTATTATTTTCTCGCATATACCTGGGAAATTACCCATAAAACAATCGCTTATATCAACCGGTTTCGCGATGCTCAGCACATTTTTTCTTTTGTACGGCATAGTGTCAACGCATCGATTCATAACAAAAATTACGCCGGATAATAACGGCATCTACATCGCCGCAAAAAAAATTGCCCTGTTCGCACAACAATATCCGGGGATTTACGCCATGGGAGACAGAGCCGGGATGCCCGGATATCTTATGGACAGCCCTCTCATTCAACTGGAAGGGCTGGTTATGGATACTGCATTTTCAAAAAATATTGCTGAAAGCCGCGACCTGAATGAGGTACTGGAAGAATATGATGTAAACTATTATGTATCGTCTTCTTTCGAAACCGGAGAGGATGGATATCTTTTTGTCGAACCGGCACAGGCAAAACACTCTAAATTCACAATGAAAGGTTCTCTCAACCAAAAACCCATTCTGGAATTCACCTCCCCTCCCGGGATACGAACAGCAATTTTTAAAATCAAAGAACCAGAGAAAATTTAATATCGAGAGCCTTAATACAATTAATGCGAAGATTCCGTCCTTCCTCTATAAAGCGGTATAAGCAAAAGAAAAAGGCTCTGAAACCCTGTTTTTTCTTTTTACTTTTTAGATATTGACACTAATTAAATTTTTATTATGATGATTATCAACCTTTATTCCTGTTTGGGCTCTAATAGTTAAATTTTTCACATTTAAACCTGATTTGAGATAACTATATGGCAACACAGCAGAAAAAGACAGGCGTGCTAAAAAAACAAGCTGTAATGAGAAAAGTATTGCTTGCCACAGTACCATGCATAGCCGGGTCAGTATACTTTTTTGGATGGCGCTCACTTGCGGTAATACTTGTATCGTGTATTGCCGGCTTTCTTACGGAATATTTTTTCTGCCGTCAGCGAGGAGAACCCGCTACTGAAGCCACTTTGGTAACGGCAGTACTCTACGCACTGATACTCCCCCCTACCGTGCCGTGGCATGTGTTGGTAATTGGTATTGTTTTTTCCGTGGCATTAGCAAAAGAAGTTTTTGGTGGATATGGACGTAACATTTTTAACCCCGCAATGGTGGCTCGGTGTTTTGTGTATATCTGTTTTCCCCTCGCAATGACCGTGGAATGGGCACAACCGGTTCAGGGATGGATGGGCGCTCTCGGAATGTGGTCATCTGCCACATCGCCTGATGCCGTCACAACCGCTACGCCGCTTGCCCTCATGAAAGCGGGAGAACAGAGCGTAACATATGCACAGCTGATATTCGGGCGTATACCCGGATCGATGGGCGTCACCAGCGCATTGCTCTGCTTTATCGGCGGGCTCTATTTATATATCACCAAAACCGCTAACCGAAAAATAATAGTAATATTTCTTATCACATACGGATTATTGAGCGAAATCCTGTATCGCATAGGATGCCCCCAACTGCAGGGTGGGCTATACGCTCTGCTCAACGGCGGTTACATATTCGGAGCATTCTTTATGCTTACCGACCCGGTAAGTTCACCGAAAACCGAACAGGGACGAATCATCTACGCGATTTTAGTCGGTATTTTCGCTGTGGTTATTCGCAACTTTTCCGTTTTCAACGGCGGGCTCATGTTCGCGTTACTGCTCGGCAATATGTTTGCCCCGATAACAGACCATATTGTTAAAGAAATTCAGGACAGCAGAAAAAAGAAACAAGCAATCGAAGCGAAAACAACATCATGAAAAACAAACCATGGTATCCCATAGCATATATGTTCGCGGTAACCCTTTTTTTCAGCTCGATTATTATCGGGCTGTCCGCGCTCACTCGCGACCGTGTGGAAGCGAACCAGAAACTGGCATTTGAGAAAGCGGTTCTTGATGTACTGCCTATTGAAGTACCTGCTCAAGCAAGCAATCTTGAACTACATGACCTTTATGTAAAACTGATACAGGATCCCACGCCGTCTTCAGGCAGTGCATACATTTATAAAATCGGCAACGAAATAAAAGGTTATGCGCTCCCTATTTCAGGAAAAGGTTTCTGGGATGAAATATCCGGTGTCGTTGGAATCGCGCCGGACAAAAAAACTATTACCGGTATTTCTTTCTATAAGCAGAATGAAACCCCAGGACTTGGTGCGGAAATAGCACAGTTACCTTTCAGAGAGCAATTTGTGGGCAAAACTATCGCTAAAACCGGCGCTCCGTTTAACATAAAACCGGTATCGGAACAGACAGATGATAATTCCGTGCACGCGGTAACCGGGGCTACTCAGACATCTATACGTCTGGAAAAGTTTCTTTTAGAACAGCTTGAAATATGGCGCAAAGCAATGATGTAAAAGGATTATTTTATGGCTTCGGAAGCGAGTACACGAACAATTATGGTCAAAGGGTTATGGAAAGATAACCCCATTTTCAGGCAGGTGCTTGGCATATGCAGTACACTGGCTGTGACCAACCTTGTTTTGAATACTATGGTCATGTGCATCGCTCTGGTGTTCACCACCGCATTGAGCAGTTTTACCGTTTCTTTACTGCGTAATCACACACCGCGCAGAATACGAATGATGGTACAAACTCTAATTATCGCGTTTTATGTCATTCTCGTTGATATCGGACTGAAAGCGTTCTGGCCGGAAATGAGCGAAAACCTTGGCCCATATGTGGGGCTTATCATCACAAACTGCATTGTCATGGGACGATGCGAAGCATTCGCCGGTTCCAATTCGCCGGTTCCATCGTTTATAGACGGTTTTTACAGCGGGGTCGGATATTCGTTCATTTTGGTAATAATAGCGTTTTTCAGAGAACTACTTGGAATGGGTACACTCTTCGGGTATCCAATGCCGTTCTTTTCCACAATCTGGGATAAATGGATCATCATGGTCATGCCGCCCGGCGCTTTTTTTGCACTGGCTCTGGTCATATGGTTGTTCCGCACTATCAGCGCTGACAGCGAGGAGGATTCAAAATGAATGGAATGACCTCAGAAATCTGGCATGCTGTGATTGTATGTTTTTCCGCTGTTTTTACCGGAAATATTTTACTGAGTTATTTTCTGGGTTTATGCCCTTTTATTGCCGTATCGCGGGAAATAAAAACCGCAACAGGGCTCGGTATGGCGGTAGTGTTTGTCATTACGTTTACGGCATTGCTGAACTGGCTTGCCTATC
>QZJZ01000104.1 GCA_003599815.1 Candidatus Auribacter fodinae | reverse complement strand
ATTAGTTTTCCGATATCATGAAGCATGCCCGCCATGGATACCTCATCTATAAACGCTCCAGTTTTTCCTGTGGACTTGGCTATTTTTCGAGCCAGATGCGACACAGTCATTGAGTGTTCGTATAGTTGCCGTATTGAGAACCGCTGGATTTCCTGTTCACTGAATTGCCCAAAAACTTCAGCGGTCAGCATGACCGCTTTTAATGTTTCCAGTCCGAGGTAAGTCAATGCCTGCTTGATGTTTTCTATGCGGTTTCGTAACCCGAAAAAAGCGGAATTTACAAGATGCAGGATTTTAGCCGTAATTGACAGGTCCTTGCTGACAATCATGGCAATAGTGTCGAACGAGGTGGTGGGCCGTTCAATAGCCTCTTTTAATTTTAAATATGAATCCGGCAGAGTTGGGAGTGTTTTCATCTCCGAAAAGTACGATGCCAGATCCGGTTTTTTTATTGATTTTTTCGCGTTGAGCGCATCGCATATAGTTCTCTTCAGGTCATCCGGGTCGCATGGCTTCGTCAAAAACTGGTCTGTTGATTTAAGGGTGCGCAGGATCATGTCTCTGTCGCTGTAACCTGACAGAATAAAGCGAATAATATCAGGATACTCGTCTTTAACATGGTTCAGCAGTTCCGCCCCGTCTATTTCCGGCATACGCATGTCAGAGATGATTACATCAATCGCATTGTCCTGAAGTATCGCCATTGCTTCTTTGCCGCTATTGGCGAAAAACATATTCCATTCTTTGCGCATACTGAACAGCATCCGTTTTAATCCATCGAGGATTTTTTTCTCATCGTCGACGAAAAGAATATTTTTTTTCACCACATCAGTTTGCATTGTTATGTCCTGTCTCAACATACATTTTACGCACCGATATCATGCGAGTAGGAAAGAGGCTCTCCGGTACATTGGTACTCTCAATGTACATGGGATAGAGGCAAATCCAGATCATGATGTGATTCTAAGCCCGCCATCATAGTTCCATGATTACTGCGAAACGGCAACGGTACTCTCTGATTATATCGGCAAAAAATATTTTTTCCGTAGTGATGTGTGCAAAATCTTTGATTTTTTCCTTGAATTGCAAGGTTTGCCGGGGACTGCCTGAATCGGTATGTTTGAAAAAGAAACATTTTTTTTTGTATTGTATTTATCTGCTCCGTTGTGTGAAAAGAGCATACACGCATACTGTAACGCAGGATGTAACATTGAGCAGGCCAATCATGACGGATGTGGCGGTGATTCCGAGCAGTGGAATAAGGAAAGTCCCTGCGAAAAGAGCGCCGGTGAACGCACCAAGGTGATCTGCGCTGTCAAGAATTCCGCTTGATACAGAGATATCCTGTTTCCTATTGCTGAACAAATTTGCCGCGATGGGAAACTCCACCCCGGTCAGAAACCCTGACAGGGCGACAAATAGCAGAAAAACAGGTATTGTTATCATGACGGTGTCTGTTGAACTCATCCATGTGAGCAAAAGGGGAGTGAGAAACGCAGTGACAGGAATAATACATTCGATGACGAGCAGAAGGCGCATACTGCGGGCAATTGTCTTGGAGTTTCGTATGTATCTGGTTGCGGTGCAGGCTCCTGCCGTGAGCCCGAACATGAACAGGGCGACAATAAACCCGACCATCGAATATAAATAGCCCATCACGTTCTGGAAAGTGAACAGCAGAAGTATTTCTACACCCATAGCGGTAAAACCGGTTGAGAAAATTACCCAGAACAGGGTGATGCGCCTTCCAGCGGTAAGTTTATTCCGTTTAAAACAGATCACAAGCGCGATAATCAGAGTCATGCAAATGCAGAGCACCATAGTAATGATAGTTGGGACATCGATTTTTTCAACAAGACGGATTAGCGGTTTAAGGCGGGAACCGGAAAACTCGTCCCAAAGAGAGAGTGCATAATGATACGCCACAGGAGCATGATCGGTATTCAACGGCAGATTGTTCAGCCGGCTGGCGAATGTTTCTTTGGTAAACTCCGTTCGGGCTTTGTCGAGAAAGGGGATAAATATCTCAGGCTGAAAACGATCATCCATTATATGATGTGTATTGAACCTGTCTATGAGCAGAACCGGATTCGTTGTCAGTATTCCCGTATTTTGAGCCGCGAGAAAAATTTTTTGTTCAGAGGGAGTAACGAGTACGTCAGGGAAAACGTCCGTCAGTGTTTTATAAATTACCGCGTTAAACTGAAGTACCGATTCTCCGAAATAATTTTCCGCTGATGTCAGCCGCATGGCAAGAATCCCGTCTGGTTTAAGGATATCGCGAGCCGCTATGAAAAAGTTGCGGGTATAATACCTGTTGAGCAAAGCTGTATCCGGATCAGGCACATTAATGAATATAACATCATATCGTTTATCGGCGGAGTGCTGTACAAAGAACCTGCCGTCCTGAAAGACAAGCCGGACTTCCGGGCGCTTATACTGGTCGCTGACGGATTGAGGCACATGCGGAAGGACTGTTTCATAAAACGATTTATCAAATTCGATTATATCAATATGCTGAACTTTGTGGGCGATAAGCGGCGGGATCATATTGTCGAAAACTCCCTGGACAATAAGAATGTCTTGCGGATTGTGATGCTGAGCGAGCGTGAAATGCGCATACAGCTCATTTGTGTATGGATCCGGTATGGATGACCTGTATTTCAGGTTGCTGTAAATATCTGTCTGCCCGTTCTGCTTGCTGATGGATACGTGCTGGTATCTTGTGTCGCTGACGCTGTTAAGAGGCAACGGAGCGAAAAAAGCGTTCCATCGTTGTTGTAATGTGAACCTGTTGAGCAGGGAAGGATACGGGCTGACGGCGCAGAGTACTCCTGCAATGATCAGAGATATGCTCACACCCTGTTTCAGGCGTTGGTTCAGGGTTGTTGTAAAAAGAATAATGAGTGATGCTAATATGATCTGTATTAAAGCGATGTGGACGAAAGAAACTCGTCCTGCAAGCAGGAAAGTGAACACAACTCCGCCTGTCAACGCGCCAAGTCCTTCAGATATATATACCTTGCCGATGGACACACCTGCGGATGTTTCAGATCGAATTACGGAACAAGCGAGAGGAAAGGTAAATCCGATCTGAAAACTTGCAGGAACCATAAAAATAGCCGCCATGGCAATCAAAGAATAAAAAGGGATATATTCTCCGTGTCCGGGGATAAATGGGGTTATGCTCATGCGCAGTAAACTCATCAGCAAAGGAAAAAGCAAATGAAGAAGAATACATGACGATCTGAAAAAGAGAGCGGCCCTTTTTTCAGGTACTGCGAACCCAGCCAGCGCACCGCACGCTACGCCTAACAGCCACAGCGCGAGTATTGAACCGATGCAGAGTTCGTTGCCGTAAAAAATGGTCAGGAATTCCCGCAGGTACTGTACCTGAAAAATAATTCCGGAGAACCCCACCAGAAAAACTGCCGCTAGATATATGTGCATACGACCCTCAAAAAAGCTTGTATCCGATTGATTCATTGAGTATGATCTGTGCAGAACAGCTATAAGTATCTTACGAAAGAACGGCGTGTTTGTTAATGGAAAAGATGTTTAATCGGGTTCTTATTATCACGGGTTGTCTTATTGCGCTCTGTTTGTCCGGGTGTGCCGCGCCGCGACGGCAGGGGATTCCCGTGGTGAGCGATCAGCTTCTTCGTCTGAAACCGTATTCAAACGAGGAACTTATTGCACGTATATCAGATGCCAACGCTGTTGCTGATACACTTAGGGCAGATACCGCAATGAGTATACAGAGCAGTTGGGCGGATCAGGACAAACCGTTTAAATGTTCGGGTAAACTCGCTGTTTCTGTGCCGGGTAAGTTGCGGTTGGCATGTACTGTACCGTTTGGAGGCACAATGATGGACATCACTGCCGACGGTGAGCAGTTTTATCTCTATTTGCCGAAGGAAGGCATCGTATACACTGGATATCAGGGCGACTATCTGCATTCTGCCGGAATACCATACAACCTTACCCCTGATGTGATACTGACCGCTCTGCTTCCTCAGCCGATGGAGGCATTGATTGCAGGCAAAACGATCTATTATGAATATATTGGCGAAACCTTCATCTTATATATTGTGCGCAGTTACGGGATGCAGTCATATCTCGAAGAGAAACTGACTCTTGACGCGCTCACAATGCGGATAACACAGCGGGAGATATTTTCCCGTGACGGAATAAAAGTACTGGATATTACGGTGTCTGAATTTGTAACGGGTGATGATAATAAGGCGTTTCCCAAGAAAATGAGAGTATACCACTACATGACGCAGTTACAACTTGAATTCGTATTTCAGAAAGTGTCAATGAACATAGATCTGAACGACGCGTTGTTCACATTTACCAAACCGGAACATGTAAAGGAAGTCAGGGTACAATAAAATGAAAAAACTTGTATATATTTTCGCGTTGTCAATTATGATGTCCGCTCTTTCTTATTGTCAGACGGAACAGGACGTAATTGTTGAGGAACCTGCCGCAACAGCTATGGCGGACACGGAAAAAGACGCGCTTCTAGCTCGGCTTGAGGAAACTCGCCAAACCGTAGTGAGCCTTGAAGCGCGTTTTCAGCAGACAAAGGTTGTCATGCCCTTCAGCGAGAAAGAGTATGCGACAGGCTCATTTCGTTACAAGGCCCCGGATAAAAGCACATGGTCGTTTTCCGGATCGGAAAAGACTACGGTTTTGATTAAAGGAAACCGCGGTTTCATAATTAACGATACACTAGCTCAGGTTCAGATTTTTGAAATTGACACTAACAGCAGGTTTGATTTTATTATGGCAGGCCTCGCACGCCCAATATCCGCGTTTTTTACTGATTTCGACGTCGTCGTTTTTCAGGATACGGATACAGCTCCGTACAGGTTTCATCTGACACCGAAAAATGATGACTTAAAAGCGATTGTTTCAAGTTTTGATATTATGTTTGACCCACAGTCCTTGCTTCCGCAATCATTCAAGTTAATTGAGGCGAGCGGAGACATAACGGTTATGTTTTTTGATGAGGTACGCCTTAACGAGCCGCTTGATGATGCAGTGTTTGAATATAAAGTTCCGCCAACATACGAAGTGATAGACTACCGGTAAACTCAGCTTTAACCGAGTAACGCCCGTAACCCTTTAAGACCGTAGACGTTGTTTCCTAATCCGTTCAGGATATCAGACAGGGATATATTACTGCTGAAAATCGCGTTGTATTCGTGCAAGTACAGCGCCCACATCTGCCCGTGCTCAAAGGTGAGCACCTGAGAGACACTGATAATAAATATACTGTAACTGAAGATAAATCCGAAAACGAGAAAGTAAGACGATATTATTCTGATGAAACCGGGATTTTTAAATAGAGACGCTATACAGAAAGTGCAGAACGGCAGTATACAGATCAGATATCTCTGCGAGTAGGTTTCCGCGCCCCACCACTCCTTGTAATATCCGTAAATGGAAGATAATACAATAATTGAAAGCATACAGAAAAGCGCCATGAACCGACTGCGCGCCTCTTTCCATTCCGATTTTACGATAAAAGATATAAAGCCCGGGAAAATAAGAAGCAGGGCAGGATGAAATGTAAAAAGTCCTCGCTTGAACGAAAATAAAATATTGAGCAATGGCGGCCGGTCAATGATGAATTTTGCGCCGTATGCTGGTTTGAGCATATGGGCATGGAGCCACCAGAAAAGCGGTACTATCCAGAATACGGCAAGAAATCCGATTCCGAGCAGGAACCACTTTTTTAATATGCCGGATGGTGTATGCATAAATAACGTTCCGGCAGTTATTATTAACATAACCCCGTTGACATACCGCACCGTAGCGGCGAGCCCGCATATCATGCCTATCAGAAAAATAAGATACAAACGCGGAGATTGGACATAGCCGCTTAGCAGGTAGAGCAGTGCGCTCATGCAGAAAAAACTGTCTGCATGGCTCATGCCTGATTGCCCGTAGAAATGCAATGGCGTTGTAAAATACGTAACAGCAACAAGTAAAGATGCAGTCAGCGCGGACAGCGAATGTTTGCGTAATGTAAGGAAAAGAAGCAGTAATCCCAGTAATGTGTAGAAGTTATGCGCCGCGATAACGCCCAGTATGCGCATAAGTGTTTGCTTAGAAATGTTTTTTTGCTCGGATTTTTCAGAGGATAGCGATACTTCAGGCAGGCGCGGCCCGATTAGGGGGTATAACCGTTCTGCCGCCATGAAGAACGGCGCATCCATCAATGCCATGCCCGGCGGGTATTGCGTGATCCATCTGCCGGATACGGGATCTTTTTTGAACCCGTTGTAAGTACCGTATATATTGTTGTCAAGGTTGAGGTCATGATCGATAACCGCCGATTCGAGAATAGCATAGTATCCCCAGCCGTCACCGCCCATCCCCTGTTCAAAGACAACCATATGCAGGGCAATAAACAATAACACTACGGATATACAGATAGCGCTTTTCAATCTATTCATTTTACTGCAAGTACTCATTATAAAGGTGAAAGTATATGGATGTTATGATTTTACGATTGAATCGACTATTTTAAGGAAATCGCTTTCCAGTTTTTCGATTTTTTCAACCAGTTGTTTCTCAACCTTTGCCGGCTCTTTGTCGTCAAGTTGGGCCTGTACTCCGATGTAAATTTTTATTTTCGGTTCAGTCCCTGAAGGTCGAATGGTAATTCGTGTGTTGTCCTGTAACGAGAACGCCAGTACGTTTGACGAAGGAAGGTCGAGTGTGCCTATAATCTGAGCCTTTGCCGGTTCGATGGTTGTGCCGTTGTTGTAGTCGCTTATGTAGTTTACTTTGATATTCGCCAGCGCGCGGGGTGGTTGGGAACGAAGGGACGCCATTATTTTTGTAATGGTTTCCATACCTTCTTTTCCTTTGAAAGTCAGTGACTTAAGGTATTCCTTATACATGCCGAACTGGCGGTATATATCCTGCAGTAAGCCGTAGACGGTGGTCTGTTTCGATAGTGCGAACGCGGCGATTTCAGCAAGCAGGGCCGCAGTGCTGACAGCGTCTTTGTCGCGTACGAATGTATCTGCAAGATACCCGTAGCTTTCCTCGCCGCCGTAGAGAAATTGCTTCACAGGTTTTTCCGGTGTACCCTGGCGTTCGTATTCGCGTATTTTCTCGGCGATATATTTAAAGCCTGTCAGCACGTCAACGCACTCTATCCCGTAAGCATCCGCTATTGCTCGTTGTAACTCTGTGGTAACAATGGTTTTAATGACCACCCCGTTTGCGGGGAGCGCGTTTTTGGCTTTGAGTTGAGAGAGAACATAATACATCAGCAATGAACCGGTTTGGTTGCCGTTCAGCAGAACGAACGAACCGGAGTCATCTTTAACAGCCATGCCGATACGGTCTGCGTCAGGGTCTGTTGCGATGACGAGGTCGGCATTAATTTTTTTTGCGTCTTTGAGAGCAAGTTCCATGGCGGCAGTTTCTTCCGGGTTTGGTGACGCTACCGTTGAAAATGCCGGGTCAGGTGTCTTTTGCTGTTCAACAACATGGACATTTTTAAACCCCAACCGTTTCAGGAGCGGCGGGATAAGGGTAACACCCGTACCGTGAATAGGAGTAAACACAATCTTCAGGGAATCAGTGACTTTTGATATAACAGACGGATTGATACACAGCTTTTCAGCCTGAGACAGGTATTTTTCATCCATATCCGGGCCGAGCATCACTAATAATTTTTTCTTTTCCGCATCTTCTCTTGAAATTTTTCTGACCTGTTTTATGGAAGTCACTTTTTTGACTTCAGTGATAATGTTTTTATCGTGAGGTGGGACTACCTGCCCTCCGTCATCCCAGTATACTTTGTATCCATTATATTCTTTCGGGTTATGGCTGGCGGTAATAACGATGCCGGAAATAGTCCCTAGTTCACGTACACAGAAAGACAGGAAGGGTGTAGGGCGTAATTCACTGCACAGGTATACTTTAATACCGTTGCCCGCAAGAACCAGAGCCGCCTCGAGCGCGAATTCCGGTGATTTGTATCGGGAATCATAGGCTATGGCAACGCCTTTTTTGGCGGCGTCAGCGCCCTGTTTCAGAATGTAGGATGCCAAGCCTTGTGTTACCTGCGCAACAATATATTTGTTTATGCGGTTGGTGCCTGTTCCGATAATACCCCTTAATCCGCCCGTGCCGAAATCCAGTTCAGTATAAAAACGGTCCACCAGTTCTTTTTCGTTACCGCTATCGATTAATCGTTGTATTTCTTCGCGCGTTTGAGTGTCATAGTCGTCGCTCAACCATTCCTTTATCCGAGCTTGAATGAGAGTGTCCATGGCAGAGAACTCCTTTTATGTTTTATCACGGTGTTGTTAGTCGCAACCAAGTTTATAAACGAAATAACCAGCTTAAATGAGACAGGGATATAAATCAAGTTTTTTTGAGCATTTGCCCCTGTTTTTCAGGATATTTGCGACGGGATGAAAATCTACCTAAATTAAATACGGCAGTAACCGACATTATGGTAGGGCTAATAATGGACGAATACACTTAATTTTACGGTAACTGCTTATGTATCAAGTGCGTGACATGCAGAAGTCTTTACAGGAATTGACCGCTCTGTACGATTTGACCGCTCAGCTTGGCCAGTCGACCGATATGCGGCGTATTTTTTCCATACTTGCGAATAATTTCAGTCACGTATGCCCGTATCATGAATTGTCAGTACATTTGTATGACAAAACGACGAATTCAATTATATTTTCCCGTTCTCGCCGGAAACGGAACATCGATATCGGAGATATCAATGTTCCGGAAGATATTCTGGTCTGGGTATTGGAAAACAGAAAAATACGAATTATTCCTCTCGCAAGTTTCACAACTGTCTCGGAAGATATGTATCTGGTCCTTCTTCCTCTTATATCAGGCGGCGAGATAATAGGGCTGATTCAGCTTGCCTTATCAATGAACAATGCCCAGATAACCCCGCATCTCCAGCAGATATTCTGTATCGTCGCTACTCACGCGGCGGCGGCATTTCATAATGCCCTGTTATTCGAAAAGGTATCCAAAAGAAACAACGAGCTTGTCGCGTTGAAAAACAAGTTTTCCGTTGTTATAGAAAATATGATTCACGGAATGCTGGTGCTCGACAAAAAGGAACGGATTCAGCTTATCAACCGTAAAACCGAGATTCTTTTTGATGTATCGCCTCTGGACTGCGTCGGGCAGAGGGTATCGCAGGTTTTTCACAGAAAAAACGCGAAGGCGATTAATTCGGTATTGCAAGTCCTTAAAAAAGGTTCGCAGGCAATTGAACGGGAGGTAAAGTGCATCCATCCGAAAAACGGTGCCATGGTACTGCTTATCAGCGCGTCAGTGCTTGAAGAAGAAAATGGCACTGCCGGGTATATATTTATTCTGAAAGAAGTTGCCTGTTCCACAAAACTGATTGCTCAGGCGGAGAGCGACCGGATGAAATCCCAGTTTCTCTCAACCGTATCGCATGAGCTCAAGACGCCTCTGAACCTTATTCTTGGTTCAACCAATATTTTGCTCGAAGGGCTCGTCGGCTCGGTGAATGATAAACAGCACCGCCTGCTGAATCTTATCAAGGATGGAACTGACAGGCTGTCGTTTCTGGTGAAAGACCTTCTTGATATGGCGCGTATAGAAGCGGAAAAAGGGCATATGAACCTTCAGGCTGTATCACTGGATAAAATTATAGAGTCCGTATGCAAAAATCTGCATGCCATGATAGTGGAAAAGAAGGTTTCGATAGAAAAAAATTATTCTGGCACGAATTGTGAGATAGTAGGGGATCGGGATTCGCTGTTTTATTTGATCCATAACCTCCTGCATAACGCTATAAAGTTCAATCATGCGGGCGGGTATGTGAAAATTTCCATTTCACCATGGTCAAAGGATTCGGCGGCAAGCTTTGTGGAACTGACGGTTGCTGACAGTGGTATCGGAATTGACGACAAAGACAAACGGCTGGTCTTTGATGAATTCCACCGCGCCTACATACCTGATGGAAACAATCAGGGAGGCAATGGGTTGGGATTATCGATAGCTAAAAAAGTCGTGGATATGCACAAGGGAAAAATTGTCCTTAAATCCGAGAAAAACCACGGTACAGTTGTAAAAATTATTTTACCGCGAGACCTACGGACAGAATAAAATACATGAAAAAACATATACTCCTTGTTGACGACGATCCATCAACACTTGAGATGTTTCAGATCATGCTTGAGGCGCAGGATTACTCTGTCGCCCATGCCTACGATGGAATATCCGCTCTGGAAAAAATCAGGAAACAGGATTTCGATCTTGTCATCACCGATCTGAAAATGCCCGGTAAAAACGGCATTGAACTCCTGCATGATATAAAAATGCATTTCCCTGAAGTTGAGGTGATTATGACTACCGCTTACATGACGGTGGATACCGCCATATCCGCTATGAAAATTGGCGCGTATGATTATATCACCAAGCCGATCAGCGACATAGAGCGGTCGCGTATGATTATTGAAAAAGCGCTGGAAAAATCGCACATTCAGAAAGAAAACCGGTCACTGCGAAGCCGGTTATATGATGTATCAGTTTCTTTTTCAGGCGTTATCGGCTCCAGCAAGCCAATGCGCACCGTGTTCGACATAATAAAAAAAGTCGCTGACACGGATACAACAGTTCTAATCGAAGGGGAAAGCGGCACAGGCAAAGAACTTGTGGCTGTTGCGATTCACAACATGAGTTCACGAAAAAACAACAAACTGGTGCCTGTTGACTGCGGTTCACTACCCCGTGAACTGCTGGAAAGCGAATTGTTCGGGCATACCCGTGGTTCATTCACCGGTGCGGTTATGGAAAAGCGGGGGTTATTCGAGGAAGCGCATGGCGGAACACTCTTTCTGGATGAAATCTCCAGCACGGATCAGGTGTTCCAATCCAAACTGCTCAGGGCGCTTCAGACCCGGGAAATAAAACGTGTCGGCGGCAATAACCGGATCCAGATCGACACCCGCCTTATTGTAGCGTCCAACAAAAACCTCATGGAAGAAGTCAGGAACGAACGGTTCCGAAAAGATTTGTTCTACCGTATCAATATAGTGCCGATTCATCTGCCGTCATTGCGCGACAGAAAAGAGGATATTCCTCTCCTGTGCGAGCATTTTTTACATAAGTTCAGCATTCGTACGGAAAAACAAGTGAAAAAGGTTAGTGATGAAGCTATGCATCTGTTTATGCAGTACTCATGGCCGGGAAATATTCGAGAACTGGAAAATGTCATTGAACGAGCGGTTATTATGACCGCTTCGGATAGAATTGAAAGAAATGACCTGCCGATTGAGCTGTTTGACAGTACTGCCGTGGATACCCGTTTTAACACCGGCCAGCTGAGGTTTAATGAAGCTCGTTCATTATTTGAGAAAACATATTTAACCAACCTTTTAAGAACATATAATGGCAATATCACCGCCGCCGCGGAAAAAGCCGGATTACTGCGTCAGGGACTGCAAAGCAAAATAAAAAAATATGGTATAAGTCCGTCATCATTTAAATAATCTCCGTCCTGTATTTTACTTTTAAAAGCATTGTTATCCTGATAAAATATCTCCGTCTAACAGTATAACATATTAGTATGCGAGGTAAATATGGCCTGTTGCGAGCAAAAGCTTCAGGAAAGGATAGGAATTGTTCTGCTTTTATCGGCAGTCATATTATGTCTGATTATGGCGGGACGGGCTGTTTCGTCCCGGTATCTGCTTGCCGGGGACAGTTTCTGGCACTATTCCAATGAACTGCATCTTTTGAGGTCTCTGCGGGATGGGCAGGGCTTTTTCGGTTGTTTCACCAAGGGATTTGGAATACCTCTGCTGAATTTTTACCAGCCGTTGCTCTATGTTGCGGTGGCGGGCGTGTATCTGGTCAGTTTCACGGTACTGTCACCGGTATTTATACATGGACTCCTGATTGCGCTGTTATTCAGCGCCTATCCGGTTTCAGTATATTATATGTGCCGTTCGTTTCGGTATACGACGCTGACTTCCGGGGTAATCAGCTTTTTAACCCTGCTCCCTGTGAGCGGGTGGGGGCACACTCTTGACGCTTATTTCTATATAGGGCTTCATACTCAGATGCCCGGAGCGGTGCTACTGCCTGTGGCGCTTGGCGCACTGCATCGGGTGCTGACTCGTCAGGCCGCGGCTAAATCCGCAGTCATCCTGTGTATTGCGTTTGCCGGATGCATACTGGCTCATGCGGTGCTGGCTGTATTGTGCGGGTACTGCGTTCTGGTGTATACGGCATGGTTTGTTATCTGGCGCGGCATGAGCAGGCTGGTCATCATGTCAAAACGCCTTGTGATAACCGGTATTATTGTTGCCGCGCTGACTTCATTCTGGCTTGTTCCTTTTCTGCAATTTAACAGCGAGTACAAGTTTATTCCCGAAACAGAAAGGTCATTTTCGTCGCTGGCGGTTTCCGTTACCACAAAGGATTTTCTCAACAACCTGCTGGCGGGAAATCTGTTAGATTCCGTCGATGAAGACAGTGTCCTTTTTGGCGGCGGTGAGGAAGGACTGCGCTGGTCAATGAACAGCGGGTATTACCGCTTTTCCATTTTTACGATCCTGTCCCTGACCGGATTTTTTCTGTGTGTGTTCAAGTTGAGGAGGGTTCGGGATTACTATTTTGTACTGCTTTTCCTTGCGTCAGTGTGTTTGTTTATAGGCAAAGACGATATCCCATGGCTGAGGATGCTTCCCTTCAGCGATCAATTTCAGCCGGTACGCGCGATTATACTGCTCGAACTGACATGCTGTGTTTTTGCCGGTGTATCGGTGACATGGTGTATGGATTTGATTCGTAACCGGTTGACTGAAAAGACAGTTAGATTTAAGTCCTTTGTTCCGTATGCTGTTTTGCTCATATTGTTTCCTCCGGTCTATGAGCGCGTAAGCATGGCTTTATCTCTGGTTGCGGCTGGAACGCCTGAACCGGTCAGGGAGCTGGAGAACCTGTACAGCACATTGCCTGCGCATCATCCTGCTGATCGAATCTATTACGGGCGCGCGACAGGGATTTCTCAGTTATCATACAGGGCGTTGGCTGATTGTTTTTTCCTGAACAGCGTTACAGGGCATGACAACGATATGGCAGGCAGTATGGTATGGAACGCCAACCAGTTTCAATATGATATCCCCGTGACGCCGCAGTTGATTGAGCTTTTTAATGTTAAAACAATTATAACGTCCCGTGACTGGCAGAGATTCGCGGTTGATAACGGGCAGTACCCTGTTCATCTGAAGCGAATATTTGACGGCAGGATGTTCAGCGCTTACGACACTCATGCGGAACCGTTATTCTTCTTTACCTATCCGAAAAAACCGGTGCTTGTGTATTGCGATCGGTCACAGTGGTTTTATCTTAACCGAAAATGGCTCTCCCTGTTTACGAAATACGGGTTTGAAATAGCGCCTCTGGTAAAGTGGGATGATTCAGACCAGAGGATAACACCAGATATTTATTCTGCCGTTATGCTGATCGATTTTCCTGAAAATGGGAGAAATAAAAAGGTATATGAAAAGGCGTTTAACTCGTTTATTCTCTCCGGCGGAGTAATTCTGAGCAATAAACCCATGTGGCAGATTCCTGTGCAGAGATTAATGCAGGGCAACAAAGATCTCTTTGAGGCAGTTCTGCTTAAATCCGCGTTATTGGATAAGGAGCCGAACATTGTTTCACTAAAAGACCGGTGGTATGCGCATTCAGCGTCCATTCAGGCAGGCAGTCCTGCGTATATCTGCGGTAAAACTGCGTTTTACAAAACGTGGAATGCGCGTTCTGCGAAAAGTGCATTGAAGACTTGCCAGATAAGCCCGTTTTTTACAGGCATTTTAGTGAATGAGTCTGATATGAAACTGCAGATTGCATATCGTCAGCCTGTATTGCATATTGTGCTTGGTATTGTTGGAGGGATTGTGGTGTTGCTGGCGTTTATTTTCCGTTTCCGCTTGCGTTCGGTATTTGAATCAAAGATTATGTGCCGTTATTATCATTTCAGAGGGCTTGCGGCGTACCGCAACGTCTTTGTGGGCGCTGTCAGTATTCTCATATTTGTTTTTGCGATACAGTATCTTGCTCAGGCGGCGCTGGGCAGTGTATCGGTTATTTATCCTTACGATGGGCAGGCGGGTATTAATCCCTATGAGGTAGTTTTCAGATGGAATTCCAACTCCGTTGATGAATCGTATCAATTTCAGCTTGCCGAAGATAAATCTTTTATGAAAGTTATTTTCTCGCCGCAGGGGCACAGTGGAAATTCGCTGGGCTACAGAGGGTTGAAGCCATATACCCGATATTACTGGCGAGTCAGGGCAGTTTGTGGCGGTAAAAGCAGGTCGTGGAGTGATACGGGATCATTCACGACAGGAACTTATTTTCCTGTGGCGATAGATTAATTGCCAATTCCGGAACATAGAATATGAACCAGAGCCGCAATTGATGTCTTGTTGTATCCGAAAGTCAGGAAAACCGTTTTAGCTTCAGGAAACAGCATATAATCTTCAGGGTTCTTGATTACAGCCAGAATACTGCTGTCCGGGTTGCGTTCCAGAGTATACTGTATCAGTTCCTGCTGTGCGGGATAGAGCCGTGCGTTATTGGTGAAAATGATAATCCTGTCATATGCGCTGAAATTGAAATCCGTCACTGCATTGCGTTGTTCTTCCGTGGGAACAAGATCCCATTTCAGCACAGACACGGACGACAGCCGCTCTTTCAGTAACGTCATGCATTCCGGCAGGTCAAAAAGTGCTTTGCGGTTGATTTCCACTTCTACATGAGACCTGAAAGGTGTTCCGGCAACCAGTATTTTTTCATGCGGGTTAAGCGGTTTAAAGGTATGCGCACCTTTAACGCACGAAATCGCTATTGCGGCAATGCTGTTTGATATTTCGGGCAGTAACTCGGGAAAGGCAGTGTGTGACTCCTGTATCTTCATTTTAACAGATTGTATCCGCTCAAATGATTCATGACAGCGAGCCCGAAAATCTTTGTCTTCAATATATTTTTCTGTAAGATATTCATGTACACGCCGCTGTTTATCCTGAGCATGACAGACCAGCACCATGTCGCATCCGGCCATGATTGCCCTGAATGCGGCTTCCTCAATGGAACAGATTTCTTTTATCGCGCCCATTTCTAGATCATCGCTGACGATTAATCCTGTATAACCGTATGTTTCTCGCAGTAATCCGGCTAAGATAGGTTCAGACAATGTTGCGGGGGTATGCGAAGAGTCAAGCGCGGGATAAATCGCGTGTGATGTCATAACAAACTGAACACCTGCCTCAACAGCGCGCAGAAACGGGGGGATATGTACGGAATTCAGTGACTGCAGGGAGCAGTCGCAGACCGGTAAAGAGGTGTGCGAGTCACGAATAATTTCGCCTTTACCCGGAAAATGTTTCGCGCAGGCAAAAATGCCTGCTTCATGTAAACCATGTATGAACGGAATAGAAAAAGTGCATACTTCCTGAGCGGTTGACCCGAAAGACCGTATTCCAATACCGGGATTTTCAGGAATGGTATTGACATCAAGCACCGGAGCAAAGTTGACAGTCACGCCAAGATGGCTCAGAAGCTGTCCCATGCGATTCGCTGACTGGTACACAAGGTTCGTATCACCGCATTGAGCCATAGCACGCGCGCCGGGTAGGGTGTATTCTTCAACCGGCATGCGCGATACGGTACCGCCTTCTTCATCAATGGCGACCCATAAAGGATTCCTGCCCGCTTTAATTCTATTCTGTTGGAATCCGTTTATGAGCGTTCGTGCCTGCTCGAAAGAATAGACATTACGGCTGAATAAAATGATTCCGCCGTAATGGTGCTCTTCTATCTCGGATACCAGCGCTTGAGTGGGCTCAGTGCCCTCGAAACCGACAACTATCAGTTCACCTATGGTAAAATTATTATGTGTATTCATAAAGATATCTCTTTTCTCTTTTAGTTTGGCGTAAAAGATTGTACCGTTATGACAGGCAGAATTAAACAAATTTATTTCTTCAGAATATATTGATTCATAATGCGAAATAAATTCATTTTTATACGTGTAATTTTATATTGCGTTGTCGTACTGTTTGCAATCGGAGGTTTTTATCTGGAAAAGGGGATAGAAACCGCTGTGGAACTCATTGCGGCGAAACATGGGTTACTGCAAAAAGCGGATTTTTCTGTATGGCCGCTTTACCTGAGGTTATCCGGTGTGGTTCTGTCCGTGCCTGGAGCCTCGCTTTCTGCAGGAAACGTAGAGATAAGTGCGAGCCCTGACTCATTTTTTCGCGATCCATTCGCTGTCCGGGGTGTAACTCTTACCTCATTCTCTTTTAGCGCTGACCACTCATTAAAAGCATTTGCCGCGCCTGCGTATCCGGCAATTAATGAGAGTAAGGAAACGTTGCCCTTCGAGTATGTGCTTTTGCAGGATGGAAAGCTGGATTACACGCACCATATTCCGTTGTTGCCGGAACTTCATCTTTCGAATATAAAAGGATTTATAACAAACAGCGTTGTTCATGATGATCAGGTTGTTGCCCGGATCAAGGCGGGTGCGCCTGCCGGCGCCGCGCTTGATCTTAAAATGGTGCGGTATCTTAACAATCCTGTTATGTCAATATTGTTTCGGCTGGAGAATGTGCCGCTGAAAGATAATGACTCAACCTATTCCATCGCTTTGGATGTTGAGCGCGACGGACCGATGGCGAATGTTGTTATTGCCGCAACCGGCACGGAGGAAACACCGCTTTTTTATTGTGCCGCGGATGTGAGGCATAAGTCTGAATCCGCCGTGAAAATTGAGTGGAACGGAGAATTGCGCGATACACTGAACGGACGGGGTACATCGCAGATCAGATTGATCGGAACAGGCGCGAATGCCGGGGTGTATCTTTCTGGAGAACAGAGTTTTGAACAGCCGGTTGGGGTTTTTCCGTTGTTTCGGTTCCTTCCTTTTATCAGCGTGGAACATGACATCTCTGTTTTTCCGTTTAACCGGAGGATTGACATATCCAAGGTTATTTTAAGGGATGACATGACAGAGCTGTCCATAAGAGGCTCTATTGATTTCAGCCGGCAGGAAAATAGAGTGGATATGGCTTTTTCCGGCAGGTTTGTTAAAGAATCGTTTCAGCGGGAAAAGCATAATTTCATTTTGGCGGCGCTGATAGCGGAACTGTCTGGCGGAACGGATTATACTCTTAATCAGGTGATTGATATACAGGCGAATACCCTTGATCTGGACAGCCGCCTGATATCGTCACGGTTAAATGTTTCAATTACAGGAAATGCACGCTATGACGGCAATGTGCAGGGCGCCGCAACCATGCATACTGATTCTTTTGACAGCAGTATCGTTCCTGAATTTGCTATGTTTCTCCATGTGCCGAAAGAAGGATTGTTTTTCGAGAATGTTGCCGCAAACGGAAAGATGATCGACAATAAATTCCGTTTCGAAACAGTGACAAGTACCGTATACGGTGCGCCTCTTGATATCCGTTTCCTTGACGGAAATATAACGGAGATAGAAATTCGCAACGCTCCTGCCCGGCGGTTTATTGGATTATTGTATCCCCCGCATAGTAATATAACCGGTACGCTGACCGCTCAGGGCAGATTTATGCCGGGGGATATATTAAAGGGAGCTGTCAGCATTAAAGATGGTGTTGTCCTGAATGTAAATATTCTTGAACGCATCATGTCATCTATGTCGAATAAAATATTTGTGAAAAAGGTATTTATCGGGCTTGGGCGCGAAACGGACAGGTTCCTGTCCACACCATTCAGCGAATTCCGTTATGATTTCGTTTATTCGCGGGGAACGCTGGATATCTCTGACGCTCAGTTTGAAGCGGTAGGGTTTATGGTATCTGTGCCGGAGCTGACGGTAAATGGAGACAATCTGAACGGCAGGGGAGAGTTATACCTGTTGTCCATGAATCAGATGGAACTTATCATGCCGAATTGGATGAAGAAACTAGCCGGTTCTTTACCCTTTGATCCTTTGAAAGGATTTATTAAACTTCCTTTTACGATAAAAGGCACGGTTTCGTCACCGCGATTATATTTTTAATTCGGGTTGTTACTGAAAAAGTATTAGGAGATAAGGTGGTTTATAACCGATGCCAGTTCTTCCAGAGAAAACGGTTTGCTGAGATAATAATCCGCGCCGAATGATTCAGCGGCGAGCGCCGCTTGTTCCGAATTCCTGCCGGTAAGCACAATGATCGGTATTTGTGAAGTAGCGGCATTTTCTTTCAGCAAAAGACAGGTTTCGTACCCGTCTTTATTGGACATCATAATGTCCATGGTGATAAGGTCAGGTTTTTCAGCGATAGCTATTTGAAGCGCTTTTTCCCCATCGGAGGCAGACACTACCTGAAAATCCAATCCTTCGAGGAAATCGGTAATGAGATTGACGATATCTCTTTCATCATCAACAACTAATATTTTCTTTTTTTCATCTGCCATAGCGGCTCCTACAGTAATTAGTATAGTATGTGTATCGTGCTGTGCATATTACTAATACGGTAAATTTTTAAAGGAGTTTAACATAAATATATATATGGAACTCTCCGAATGACACGATATCTTTTCTGATAAACCCCATTTTTTCTATGACTTTCACCGCTGTATCCATTTGGTTGTTTCCGCGGAAGCTGATCATCTGGTAATTGTTAGCGATACAAAAGTCGATAACTTTATTAATCAGTATAGTTCCCAAACCTTTGTTGCGGTAATCCGGTGCTATAAAAAAACGTCTTAGCAAGGCAACTTCCTTGCTGTCTTCTTTGATCCCGATAGTTCCAATAATGTTGTTATTCTGCTTTACGGTGAAGAATGTATCGCGCGGACCGGAATACGCATCGCATAAATTATTCAGGTCATCTGCGGCTAGGTGGTGAACAATATCGGGGTATTCGCTTTCCAGAATTCCGTTAATAAAGCTGGCGGCCGCAGGTTCATCGGTTTTAACAATGGCGTCAATATTGAAATCTTGTTTTTTCATACAATAAAAATCCTTATATCTGTTCTAAATTGTATCATAGGAGAAATGCACATAAAACCTTATTCTAAATATTTTTTAAGCTTTTTCTGAGCTTTATTGATTTTCCGGCTGGTTTCTTCATCAAGTTCCGGCAGTTCAATAGTTGATAAAGATGGGTCAATATCTTCTGATTTCTGCAGGAGTTTGTCTTCTATTAACTTATCAAGTT
This sequence comes from Candidatus Auribacter fodinae, assembly GCA_003599815.1. Classification (GTDB taxonomy): domain Bacteria; phylum Auribacterota; class Auribacteria; order Auribacterales; family Auribacteraceae; genus Auribacter; species Auribacter fodinae. The sequence continues at coordinate 8,953 of QZJZ01000104.1, read as the reverse complement.
TATTCTGGATAGCGCTGACCTTGATAATAGGTTGGGGAATCGGTTCCTCAAAAGTGCCGCGCAGTTTAAACGGAATTCGCATACGTTCATCTTCAACAGGAAAGAGTAAGTTAAGTTCCCGAACTTTATGCAGGAGTTTGTATGTCTGGACAGATGATAACAGCATTTCCCCCTCGAAATTAAGGCGATGGTCAAAGTCAAATGTTCCTGCCATTTTCATTTTCAGGCTTGTGGAATCCATCTTAAGAGAATCGGTTTCAAACACAGTAATGCCCTTGTCGTCCTGATGTATATCGTAGTCACAGCGCAAAGAATTAAACTGGCTGTAATCCCCAAGCTCCAGCTCCTCAATCGGCGGGATTCTGAGCCCGATCGTACTGCCCAGTATGGTGTACTTATTATTTTCGTCGGATGCGAATTGTTCAAACAGTTTTGTAAGCAGGTTGAAGTTGCTGATTGACCCGTCGGTAATGGTAAGTGTTCCGTGGCTTTTCATTTTGCCTGCCAGCGTGTCTCTGTCCATACCTGCGCATTGGAAAGAAATCGCCGCTGACAGCCTGCCGTAGAAAATATCTTTGAAACTGGTATTCCTTGATATAAATGTATCGATATTAATATCCTCAAGATCAGCCACAAACGCGTAACTGGGCGATTCGCCGAATGTAATCACTCCGTTTCCGCGAAAAGAGCCTTCGTAGAGCTGTATATCCACATCTTTGAACAGCATGCGGTTTCCTTCGATCAGGGCGTCGAGATAGAGAGACTCAAAGTGCGCTTTGAATAAATACGCGTCTGTCAAGTATCCGCTGAGATAAATGGGTAGTGACGACTTGTCTCTGGATCGTCTTGGTTTTGAAAGGGGTTTGGGTTCATTACGTTCCATTGGGGGTGTGCTGTCCGGCTCCGGAGATTTATCAGATGTAACGGAATCTGTACTTTTTTCAAGCTGTTTGGCAGAGGCTTCCAGTATTTCCAGTATCTGAATATTTGCGAATTTATCCAGAGAAAGGAATAATTTCGGTTCGGGGATAAATTCGTATTTGAGCTTCAGTTGAAGCGGTATTCCGCCAAATGACATATCAGCCATTGGAAACACTATTTCTTTTGTTGAAAAAGTACCTGTGCAGGGAGCGGTAAGAAGAAGCGGTTTAGACAAGACATCGAATTTTCCATTAAATGATTCCACCGCGATAGTGCCGGAGAATGACGGCTGTTTTATCTCATCGGAAAAGCGGGCTATGGCAGAAACTTTGGCAATTCCCTGTACGTCAAGATTCCGTAAAAACGGGAATAATTCTTTTTCGCGCTCAACTCGCATGGAATTGCTTTGGATATATAATTCTCCATAGTGGTTGTTGAATTCATAGTAGCCGTCAGCGATAACTCCGGCGTTATTAAAATCTGAAAGTATACGGTTAATATAAATTATATGCTCATTAATCTGCCATGATGCTTCAAGGTCAACGAAGAACCGCTGGTCGTTTTCGCGTTTAAAAGAAAGGCGGCTGGTAATCGAGAAGCCTGATTCCAAAGCGCCTGAAATATCGCCGCTGGCATTAAAAGGGCGGTTTTCGATTTGGTGGGGAAGAAACGTATTTAATCCGTATACAGAATGCAGAGCAACCGTATCAAGAGAGAACGCGGCGGTTACCGTTGCTGTTGAAAAAGAGCGTATCATATCAGTCATAGATAATTTAGCCGGATATTTGATGTCGCCTTTTGCCCATATCCTTTCGGAATCGGAATCTTTTATGAGTGCAGTGGCCTGATACTCGACAGCATTCTCATAAATTTGGGAATTCAGATTGATGGTGTCGACCATTACATAATCGTGATACGCGTCAAAGACCTCAACTGTTCCGTTATGAATAGATACTTTCTGGATAGAAAACGATACATTGTCAAAGGCAAACCATGGTTTTTTGCCCGGAACTTTTTGTACAACATCCGAACTGGCAGATGAGGTTGTTTCTTTAGGCTCTGCCGTTGTTGGCGGTTCGGACAGGGCTTGTTTCTCTCGGTTTACTTTAATCACCGGATTGATTAACGCGATCGTAGAAAAGTCGATTTCCTTTTTCTTCATTGACTGGGATATGCCGACATAGCAGACAACCTGTTCCGCCTTGATGGTGATGCCGTCTGCGGGTTTGGTGATAGAAACATCCTGCAGGCGCAATGCGTGCCGTGTCAGAAAATGGAGGCGCAATGATCCTATGCTGACATCTGCCTTCAGGCTTTTAGCAAGAGTCTCTTCTATCAATTGTTTATATTGGTTGAAATTGAGACGGTAGAAAAAATAAAAGAGTGTTACGAGGACAAGTATGCAAAGCAAAAGGATTCGCAAACGCGGCATTGATTTACGGCCAGCGGTTAAATAACGCCTTTTCTTAGTTTTTTTCATACACACCCACTGTTATTATGTTGTGTTATTGCCGAAAATATCAGGTTATTATAGGAGCTATGTCATCGGTTTGTCAATGCAAACGATGAGCAGGAGCTTAGTTTAGTGTCTATACACAGGCGCTGAATTTGTTTGTAATGATTTTCTTGATTAAACTGCAACAAAAATATATAATTAAAAATTCTTTACGTTAAGTAAAGGAAATATTATAGACAATAAAAAATCGGAGATACATGACATGATAATCAGAATGAAGAAATCCGCTACACAGGATGATATACGCAAAGTTGAAGAACGGATACAGAATGCCGGGTTGAAGGCTTCCGTATCATGTGGAGAAAGCCTTACGATTATAGGCGTTATAGGTGACGTAACCCTTCTTTCACCGGGATTGATAGAGGAAATTCCCGGTGTAGAATCAATTATGCGTGTTTCTAAGCCGTATAAGCTAATCAGCAAGGAATTTAATCCTAATCCCCGCGAAGTACGGGTCCGCGGCTTAAAAATAATTGATGGGACATTTACCATTATTGCCGGGCCGTGTGCGGTGGAGAGCCGTACTCAGATGATTGAATCCGCCAAAATAGTTAAAGAAATAGGGTGCGAAATCCTGCGAGGCGGAGCATTCAAGCCTCGTACCAGCCCGTATGATTTTCAAGGGCTGGGTGAAGAAGGATTGAAATACCTGAAAGAGGCCGCGGATTTAACCGGGTTGCCGATGATTACCGAAGTGACCGGCTCCGACAAAGTTGACCTGATAGCTGAATATGCTGATATTCTGCAGGTTGGAACCCGGAATATGCGGTCTTATGATTTGCTGAAACAAATCGGTAAAGCCACTGCCGGAACATCAAAGGCTGTTTTGCTCAAACGCGGCGATAACGCTACCATCGATGAGTTTCTGAACGCCGCTGAGTACATCGCTAAAGAAGGCAACGAGAATATTATTCTTTGCCTCAGGGGAATACGGACATTCGAATGCGCTAAGTACGTGCGGAACACTGCGGACATAGGCATTATTCCGATTATTAAACAGGAAACCGGCCTGCCCGTAATTTTCGATCCAAGCCATTCCGCAGGCAAGAGGGATCTGGTTCTATCATACAGTCTTGCCGCCGTTGCCGCAGGCGCTGACGGGTTGATGGTAGAAACTCATTACAGCCCTGAAACCGCTATGTGCGACGGAAAGCAAAGCCTGAACGCCAAGGAATTGGATCAAACAGTCAGAATGAGCCGCCACATTTTCAGCGAACTCTCGAAGTTCAAAGCTAAATGCTAGGTTGGGGAGCGTTGAAAAAGATTCTAAATTCCTCTTTTAAGATGTCATCACGGAGCGTTAGCGACGTGGTGATCTCAAAATGAATAGATCTGAGATTGTCACAGCCCTTTCGGGGCAGAGCGATGAGATTCTTTTGTGATTCGAGGTTTTATTCAGGATTTACGATAATTTTATAGTACCGTTGCCCTGTGCCGTTGGAAAATGGCGCGGGGCGCATGGTTCCCGCGTTCGGCGCTCCGTATGGAGGGTAGCCGCTGTCATTAAAGGACGGCCCGTTAATAACCAGATGCGCGGAACTTATTTCTTCGATTAGGGTAAACCCGCTTTCTACTGAGTCTTTATAATAAATGTCATAACTCTTGCCTGCGGCACTGTTCCAGTTGAGAATAATGGAAAAAAAGTCGTCTCCCAGCCCTGTTTCCTGAGATATCAACCCAATACTTTGCAGTGCGAAAAATGATGCGGGATCATTCGGGTCGGTACCGGCGATGTACTCATCAAAGTTAAGTGAGCCGTCGTTGTCGTTGTCTCCATCACCATCGGGGACTAAAACCTGCATGTTATGAGCTATTTCCCAGCCGTCGTTCATCCCATCCAAGTCTGTATCGGGGTTGGTTGGATCGGTACTGTACCCGTATTCTTCAAGAGCGATCAAGCCGTCTTCGTCATTGTCATCCAGAGGATCGTCAATGTTAGTCGGGTTAAGCCCATACAGTATTTCCCATGCGTCAGGTATACCGTCGCCGTTAGGAATAGGCTGAGTTCGGTTGGTTGATGTTTCGTCTCCGTCGCCGTCTTTAGACACCCATACAAACATGTCGTATGGTGTTGCGTCGGAGGTTGTCTTGCCTTTAACCAGAATGTAGTAGTTGCCCGGCTGTGTTACAGTGTGGGCATAGACTGCCTCATAATAATAGCCGGGAGACGGGCTGTTAAAGAAGACTGATTTATACCGTATTTCCGCATTAGTATATACGCTTATAGTGTTTGTCGGGTTTGACGGGTTAAAGCCTGACGGATTGAAACACAGAAAGAGGTCGAGGTCTTCAGGGTTAGAGCCGCCAAGTTTTTCATTGGGTATGATAATAGTGACTTTTATTGTGTCGTACCGTTCAAGGAAGGTGACGTACCAGTCCAGATCATTATTGCCGCTGACCTGGAAGTTGAGATATTCGCCTTCTCCGACGCTGACCGCGGTTTGCCATGTATCATTTCCATCCGTCAGAATTGGATATAAAAACGCGGCGCAGTTTTTGTCATAATTCTCAAGTGTTCGCATGTTGAGGTTATCGGTAAACGCCGGCGTCAGTGACGCGAACATCGTTGGACAGGTCAGGAGCGGGACATCGTTGTCATCAGGGCGGTTGGTAGTGCCAAACGGATGAGCGATACCAAGCAGATGCCCGATTTCGTGCGTTAAAACGCTTTGCACGTCAAGAATGAGCATATCGTAGTTCATTTCGGTGACAGACCAAGTGTATTCACCTGCTCCGGCAACAATACCCGAGTTGAGGAGTATGTCGCAGTCAATCAGTTCGGTTGTTATGCCGTCGCCATCCGTGTCTCCGCTGTCCCATGTGAGCAATGTTTTACCGATAACACCTTCTGAGAAGCCGGCGACCAGACTGCTGTCATCAACAAAAGTCACAATATTCATGTGGTCTTCACCAGACCATGGCGGGTCAGACGGGTACGATTTGTATGTCGTTCCCGCGAAATTAAAAACAATATTTGAATCTGCGAGGTTTGTCCATGTTTGAAAAGAAGCTTTTATCGCAAGGTCAAACGCATTGAAATCGCCAATTTCGAGCGGCGGAGGGTAATTATAATAAAAATTGATCCATGATTGGTCACCGTTATTTTTCTGCCAGTGCAGGTACTGTAATCTGTTGGCGGTGGCTGGATCGACAATGTCAGCTGTAATTGCTACACGCGGATCCCATCCTACAGGAACGGACGATAATGGTTTGAGCACGCGAACCCAGTTAAAAGTCACTTCGTCACTGATCAGTTTCTGTGAACCGAGCAACAGAACCGATATAATGGAACCAATAATCAGTGATTTTCCGAGATACGCTCTCTTCATCGCATGCCGCCTTATTTCTTTACATATGTATAATATGCCTTCGCTCCATCGTTGGCATATTTTATTATAAGCTGAATCAGCCAATTACGCCAGTCAAAACTTTCAGTTTCCATTATTGTAACAGCCGCCTTGCCTGCTGTTTCGTTATCAGATTCACTCAATGAATCCTTAATATCGTTAATCAGTGTTTCGAGCGGCAGTTCAATTAATCCATGATGATGCCCTGACTCATCCATGAAGTGGATTTCGCGCAAATCGCAGACTGCTTTTTTTGTACCGGTTTGCGGATCATCCACAACTGAATATTTACCCTGACTGAGCGCGACAACCCGGTTAAGGGAGTCTGTATCTGTCAGGCTTTTAAGAAACACCACAACTTCTTCTTCTTTTTCGTACACCGGAGCGCCGTATACCGCAGTAGTGTATTTTTCTGTTACCCCGCCTTCCTGAATAATGGTCACATCCTGTGTGTGCGTTCCTTTATAAGTATTACTGCACTCTATTGTGATAAATGTAAAGACCTGCTTTTGTTCTGTGCGCACATAATCAATATTTTTTACAGTTCCGTGTACAATGGAATCAGAAAAATCAGCCATTTCACGGGTTGAAAATCGACGAATCATAATTGTGGCTGATGCGTTGTTCATTACGCACAGGTTGACCATTGATATAACCACAAAGAGCCATTTATACATAGTTCCTCACATACTCTCTATAAATAATAACACATAGCTCAATAAAATATTACATTTTAACAGCATTCATTTTACACAAAATACAGTTATCAATCCATTATTATATTAAAACGTCATTTTTCGGCAAAATGTTATGAATATCTTCCCGTGATGGAAGCTCAAGTGGGAGGGTATAGAATGTTTTCATGAGTGTCAAACCATGCGCGGGCGCGGCGGGGCCTGTCTTGAATCGTTCGGGATCTGAGAAAACACGAGCGATATAATCACAGGGCTCATTATTGTGAGCTATGCGCAAGAGAGTTCCGGCCATCATACGCACCATTTTGTATAAAAAACTTTTTCCCAGAACATTGAATACGATAAAAGGCGGTATGTGATCAATGCGGAAATCAGTTATGGTGCGTTCAAACTGTTCGTTGGGGCGTTTGGCGTTTGCTGAAAATGGTTTGAAGTTATGAGTACCGATAAAGTATCTGGCGGCTGTGGACAAGTATTCAATATCCAACGTTTTTTTTACCAGCAAGGAATAAGAGCGGCTCCACAAGCCGGGTCGCGCTCCTTGCCGGATGAGGTACATATAATGTTTTCCTTCGGCACTGAACCGCGCGTGGAAATCAGGAGAACATTGCTCCACGCTGGTGATGATAATATCATCGGGAAGCAATGCGTTCAGCCCTTTGTGTATATCCGGTGCGTCGAGGCGTGTATCAAGTTTAAAATGAAACGCCTGATCCAGAGCGTGTACTCCTGCGTCTGTACGTCCTGCCCCGATAATGCGGGTGAAGGTGCCGCACAATTTTTCCAGACGGGACTCTATGATTTCCTGTATGGAATTCTTGTCGGGCTGAACCTGCCATCCGGCATATCTGGTTCCATCATATGCGGTGTGTGCTATAAAGTATTTCATTTCTCGTGAATAAAAAACTTGTTCGGATATTGATGTTTAGTTACAATATGTTGAAAATATCCGGTATTATAAGGGGTAACCTGATAACAGGACAGAAAAAAATGAAAAAAATGATCGTGTCTGCTTTATCGCTATCGCTCATGGCAGTGTTCTGCTTAACATTGGCATCGTGTTCACTGACGGCGAATAACAAACATTATGATATTCGCACCCGTGATGAAGTCCGTAAAGATGTGCAGGATATTTACGGTACAAACCCTTACAGCATTTTCTGATCACTACACAAACCTGAGCAGACCACGGGTCTCCATTAACGGTGCTTGAGTGTCCAATGAAAAGCCTTCTCTTTATTCCAGTCATAGTGTTACTTGTTTATTCAGTCTGTGCGCAGGAAGTTATAGATCAGACAACTGATTCAGAGCTCATGTATCTTGCTCAGAACGCGTACAACGATGAGCTGTATGATGTCGCTGAGATCCAGTTGAAAACGCTCACGGAACGGTTTCCCGCCTCGTCTTTGATTAATGACGCGCGCCTGCTTCTGGGAAAAACGCAATTTCAGCTTCATAAATACGACGAGGCAGAACAAAATTTTTTCGCGTTATTTCAGGATACGGGCAATCCGTATCGTGAGGAAGGGTTGTTTTTTCTTATAGAGAACTGCCGTCAGAAAACCGCGTATCGTAAAGCGGTTGATTATTTTTCCATTTTAAAAAATCAATATCCTGAATCCCGGTTTATGGCATCCGCTCAGTATTCTGCGGGGGTTAGCTATTATTATCTGCGTGAGTTCGATACCGCTCTGGATCACTTCGAGGATGTGATTCGATTGTACCCATCGGCTGAAGCCGCCTTATCTGTCCGTTATTTTCTGGGAAGGACATATTTTGAATTACAGGAGTATCCGAAAGCCGCCGAGGTGTTACAGGCAGTGCTGGAAAGCAATCCTGACATGTACCTGACGGACCTCTACTCCGAAGTATATAGCAGAGTTAGCGGCTCTCACGCGCAAATGCTCAACTATGGGAACTTCGGCGACATCCGCGCCGCCCGCGTGATCGACTTCTTCGCACCGTAAGGTTCATCACTGGCCGGGTCCGGATACCCAGTCTTCCAGTGTTCTCTTCTGTTAGCGCCATCCCAGGCTCGTTGTCGGTCTCTGCCAACGTTTGGTAACATGCACTTAGGGGCGTAATGCAGTTCGCAGCGCACCCGGGAGGCGAAAATGTTCGGCAGAGGGCTACGGCTTTTCAGGGTTTTCGGTTTCGAAATCAAGGTCGACCTTAGCTGGCTTATCATCGCTGTCCTGGTCACCTGGTCGCTGGCAGAGGGAGTCTTTCCAGCGATTATCTCCGGTTTGTCCAACACGACATATTGGGTGATGGGCGCCGTGGGGGCGTTGGCGCTGTTCTTCTCCATCGTCTTCCACGAGCTCTGTCACTCGCTCATTGCTCGCAACTTCGGCATGGAGATGAAGGGCATCACGCTGTTTGTTTTCGGGGGCGTATCCGAGATGACCGATGAACCCCCTAGCGCGAAGGCGGAGGCGAGCATGGCCATTGCGGGGCCGGCGTCCAGCGTGGTC
>QZJZ01000029.1 GCA_003599815.1 Candidatus Auribacter fodinae | reverse complement strand
TCCGATGGACTGTCCGACGCTTTGTTCACGATTTTACCTGTTGAGATATGTTCCTGAGCCTTAACCAGACGGGTATTGATGTTAGTTAATGTCTGGAACGACTGCAACGCGGCGATGTTTGTGTTTACGCGTGCGAGATCTCCCATTTCTTCCTCCTTGTGATTAGAGAGTTATCCTGCATCTGTGCAGATACTTGCTTATTATTCTGTTAAGCAAAAATTTCATTTGTGAATTGTGAGACAATAGTCCTGTTTGCCGCCCTTTCCTAAGGAGTCACAGGTATACCGCGTGAGGTAATCCTGTTACGTTTTTTACCTGTTGCCTGCCGTCCGGGAGCCCCTGCACATGCGGGGATACACCCGGAGGCAAGCAACTGTGTCTAGCTTCTGTTCAATTCATTAGAACAACATCATTATAGCCTGTGGAGCTGAGTTCGCCTGAGCCAGCATCGATAATGATGACTGTTGTAATATGCTGAGCTTGGTCAGTTCGAGCTGTTCTTCAGCGAGGTCAGCGTCCTGAATGGAGCTTAACGACGCTTTCAGATTCAATCCTTCCACCTCGTTCACATCGTATTCAACTTCAAGGCGGCGGATGTACGAACCGAGACGCTCTTCATCGCGGAGAATTACATCCAACGCTGTGTCAATGTTGTCAATAGTGGTTTCCAGATCAGCCTGGCTTCCGGTTACGTTGACGTTAGTGCCGTCGATGGTCAGGCTTGATAAGGCGTTTTGAGTCAGGTTGCCTGTCAGGCTGACGTTTTCCAGCCCGGCGAGCGTGAACCCTACGTACAATTTCATGCTGACGCCTGATTCCATAATGGTTTCCACTTCAAGCCGGAGTTGTTCGAGATCCTGCTGGATCGCCTGTTTTTCAGCGGATGTGACAGCGATGCTGTTCGCCTGATTGGCGAGGTCGCTCATTTCAATAAGGATATTGGCAACCTGAGCCAGACGGCTGTCATTTGTCTGCAGGAAATTGATACCGCGCTCGATGTTGTCGTTCTTGCGCTGAACTGAATTAATGCTTCGTTCCAACGTTTTGGAAATGTAGTAATCAGACGGGCTGTCCGATGCCTTGTTTACAATTTTACCCGTGGAAATATGTTCCTGAGCTTTAACCAGACGGGTATTGATGTCCGTTAACGTTTGAAACGAGCTTAACGCGGCTATGTTTGTGTTTACACGTGCCAGATCACCCATTTTTGAATCCTCCATGGTATTGTGGGTTTTCGCTTCGCTTCCGTGCGAAGACAGAGTTAATTAGTATTGAGTTTGTGTACGCGGAACCGCCTGCACTCGCAGAGATACCGCATCCGTTGTGTGTAGTAAACCTTGTTTATCACCTCCTGTTATTTCTATTTCTTTTGTTTATTGTACAGGTATAAAACCTACGTATTTTCTGCTATTGTTTTCAGATACACCTCTTTTGTTACAGGCAGGGAAGGACACGCCTGCCCTGCCTGTTAGTTCTTAACTTCGATCTCACCCGAACAGCATCATGATTGACTGCGGAGCTGAGTTAGCCTGAGCCATCATTGACAGCGAAGACTGCTGTAATATGCTGAGCTTGGTCAGTTCGAGCTGTTCTTCAGCAAGGTCAGCGTCCTGAATGGAGCTTAACGACGCTTTCTGGTTCAATCCTTCAACCTCATTGACGCTGTATTCCACTTCAAGGCGGCGGATGAAAGAACCAAGTCGTTCTTCATCTCTGAGAACGATATCCAGCGCGCTGTCGATGTTGTCGATAGTGGTTTGCAGGTCAGCCTGGCTTCCGGTGACATTGACATTGGTGCCGTCGATGGTGAGTGTTGCCAATGCGTTTGATGTCAGGTTACCCGTCAGTTTGACGTTTTCCAGCCCTGCGAGTGTGAAACCTGCATACAGTTTCACACTGACGCCGGACTCCAGAATGTTTTCCGCTTCAAGGCGGAGCTGTTCGAGATCCTGCTGGATCGCTTGTTTTTCCGCGGAAGTCACGGCGATGCTGTTAGCCTGATTGGCGAGGTCGCTCATTTCAATAAGGATATTGGCAACCTGAGCCAGACGGCTGTCGTTGGTCTGCAGAAAGTTAATACCGCGCTCAATGTTGTCGTTTTTGCGTTGAACCGAGTTAATGTTTCTTTCCAGCGTCTTTGAAATATAGTAGTCCGATGGACTGTCAGACGCTTTGTTTACGGTTTTACCCGTTGAAATGTGTTCCTGAGCTTTAACCAGACGGGTATTGATGTCGGTTAAGGTTTGGAACGCACTTAGAGCCGCAATGTTTGTGTTTACGCGTGCTAGATCTCCCATGATACAATCCTCCTTGTGATGTTTGGGAACGCTTTGCGTCCTTGCAAAGCATAGTCAATTAATAGGTTGTGATTGTTAAGACTCTTTTTTATCGATAGTTACATTACCTTTCCATAGTAATTGAATAGTCTTGTTGTGCCGGTTTTCTATTCCTTAACCACTGTATTTTGAAACGATGAAAAACTCACAACATACTGTCATTGCGAAACCCCGAAGGGCCTGCGGCAATCTCATCTCTATTCTTTTTTGAGATCGCCACGCCGCTGACGCTCCTCGTGATAAAATGGTAAAAGAGAAGCTCGGAAATTTTTCACCAATCCCATTTTTGTTTACAGAACTATCAGTATTGTATTTTGATACATCCGTTTTAGTTACTTTCCTGTTCCTGTTTTCAGGCACACCTCTTTTGTTACAGGCAGGGAAGGACATGCCTGCCCTGCCTGTTAGCTGTTAGTTCCGATCTCACCCGAACAGCATCATGATAGACTGCGGAGCTGAGTTAGCCTGAGCCATCATTGACATCGAAGACTGCTGTAATATGCTGAGCTTGGTCAGTTCGAGCTGTTCTTCAGCGAGGTCAGCGTCCTGAATTGAGCTTAATGACGCTTTCAGGTTTAATCCTTCCACCTCGTTGACATCGTATTCCACTTCCAGACGGCGGATATACGAACCAATCCGTTCCTCATCCCGCAGAATCACATCCAGAGCGCTGTCGATGTTGTCGATAGTGGTTTGCAGTTCAGCCTGGCTTCCGGTGACGTTGACGTTGGTGCCGTCAATGGTCAGGCTTCCTAACGGGTTCTGAGTCAGGTTGCCTGTCAGGCTGACGTTTTCCAGCCCTGCCAGCGTGAATCCGGTATACAATTTCATGCTGACGCCTGATTCCATGATGGTTTCCACTTCCAGGCGGAGCTGTTCTAAGTCCTGCTGTATCGCCTGCTTTTCAGCAGATGTGACAGCGATGCTGTTAGCCTGATTGGCGAGGTCGCTCATTTCAATAAGGATATTGGCAACCTGAGCCAGACGGCTGTCGTTGGTCTGCAGGAAGTTAATACCGCGCTCGATATTGTCGTTCTTGCGTTGAACCGAGTTAATGCTTCTTTCCAGCGTCTTTGAGATATAATAGTCCGATGGACTGTCAGACGCTTTGTTTACGGTTTTACCCGTTGAAATGTGTTCCTGAGCCTTGACCAGACGGGTATTGATGTCGGTTAAGGTTTGGAACGAGCTTAGAGCCGCAATATTAGTGTTTACGCGTGCTAGATCTCCCATGATACAATCCTCCTTGTGTTGTTTTGGAACGCTTTGCGTCCTTGCAAAGCATAGGTTTCAATCGATACTGAGTTTTATATATAGTGCGTTTGTATCTGTACAACTTCCTCCATACGTTTTGTTTTCCGTCAAACAGTCCGGTTAAAGTGTTTTTAGGCAGACTGTGATTGCATCAGGCGGGCAGGGTATTCCGTACCCGCCTGTTACTTCTTAACTTCGATCTTACCCGAACAGCATCATGATTGACTGCGGAGCCGAGTTAGCCTGGGACATCATTGACAGCGAAGACTGCTGTAATATGCTGAGCTTGGTCAGTTCGAGCTGTTCTTCAGCGAGGTCAGCGTCCTGAATCGAGCTTAATGTTGCTTTCAGATTCAGGGTTTCAACTTCGTTTACGTCGTATTCCACTTCCAGGCGGCGAATGTAAGAACCAATCCGTTCCTCATCCCGCAGAATCACATCCAGCGCAGTGTCGATGTTATCGATAGTGTTTTGCAGATCAGCCTGGCTTCCGGTTACGTTGACATTGGTGCCGTCGATGGTCAGGCTTGATAATGCGTTTGCAGTTAAGTTGCCTGTCAGGCTGACATTTTCCAGCCCTGCCAGCGTGAAACCTGTATAGAGCCGCATGCTGACACCTGACTCCATAATGATTTCTACTTCGAGGCGGAGCTGTTCGAGATCCTGCTGTATCGCCTGTTTTTCCGCAGACGTCACGGCGATGCTGTTCGCCTGATTGGCGAGGTCGCTCATTTCTATAAGGATATTGGCAACCTGAGCCAGACGGCTGTCGTTAGTCTGCAGGAAGTTAATACCGCGCTCGATATTGTCGTTCTTGCGTTGAACCGAGTTGATGCTCCTTTCCAGCGTCTTTGAGATGTAATAGTCCGATGGACTGTCAGACGCTCTGTTTACTATCTTACCGGTCGAAATATGTTCCTGAGCTTTAACCAGACGGGTATTGATGTCGGTCAATGTCTGGAACGATTGTAATGCCGCAATATTAGTGTTTACGCGTGCGAGGTCACCCATTTGTTTTTCCTCCGTGTGTTTTGCCCGTTCGCGTCCATGCGAACGGTTGCGTTTTGTGAATTATAGTTATATGTGTTTCGTATTGAATATGTTGCTAAACGTTTTCTCCCTTAGATTCTCCGTGTGTTTAATTCAAAGATGTAATTCCGTTCATTCCTGTCAATTCCTTTGTTCTTATCCGAACAGCATCATAATCGATTGCGGCGCGCTGTTTGCCTGTGCCATCATTGATAGAGATGACTGTTGCAGAATACTGAGCTTGGTCAACTCGAGCTGTTCTTCCGCGAGGTCAGCGTCCTGAATGGAACTTAATGATGCCTTCAGGTTGACGCTTTCCACGTCGTCGACCATTGCCTCCACTTCCAACCGGCGGATATACGAGCCGAGCCGTTCTTCATCGCGCAGAATAATATCGAGCGCTGTGTCAATGTTGGTTATTGTTGCGTCCAGATCAGCCTGTGAACCGGTAACATTGACATTGGTTCCGTTTATGGTCAGAGTGCTTAATGCATTTTGAGTCAGGTTGCCGGTCAGGCTGACGTTTTCCAGTCCGGCGAGCGTGAAACCGGTATACAATTTCATGCTGACACCTGATTCAAGTATGATTTCCACTTCCATCCTGAGCTGTTCGAGATCTTGCTGTATCGCCTGTTTTTCAGCGGAAGTCACGGCTATGCTGTTCGCCTGATTGGCAAGGTCGCTCATCTCAATCAGGATATCCGCCACCTGAGCCAGACGGCTGTCGTTGGTCTGCAGGAAATTAATACCGCGTTCAATGTTGTCAGTCGTGCGTTTCACCGCGTTAATTTTGGTCTCCAGCGTCTTTGAAATGTAATAGTCTGATGGACTATCCGACGCTTTGTTCACCGTTTTACCGGTCGAGATGTGTTCCTGCGCTTTCACCAGACGGGTATTGATGTCTGTCAGTGTCTGGAACGACTTAAGCGCCGCAATATTTGTGTTAATACGTGCCAGGTCTCCCATGATAACCTCCTTGCTTGATCCTTTCTTTTGTGTATGTTTTTATGTACCTTTTACGGTATATAGAAATTAATTATGTTCATGCCATGCGTTCCATAGATGCGGTTCATGCTGTTTTTGTTTGTTATTTCTTACTCTCAACCGAATAACATCATAATTGACTGCGGAGCTGAGTTAGCCTGCGCCATCATTGACAGCGATGACTGCTGTAAAATGTTGAGTTTGGTCAGCTCAAGCTGTTCTTCCGCGAGGTCGGCGTCCTGAATTGAGCTTAATGATGCTTTCAGGTTCAGGTTTTCCACATCGTTGACTTCATATTCCACTTCCAGCCTGCTGATGTATGAACCGAGCCGTTCTTCGTCGCGCAGAACTACGTCGAGCGCGGCGTCGATATTATCGATGGTGGTTTGCAAATCAGCCTGTGAACCGGTAACATTAACATTGGTTCCGTTTATGTTCAGAGTGCTTAATGCGTTTTGAGTCAGGTTGCCTGTCAGGCTGACGTTTTCCAGTCCGCCCAGCGTAAAACCCGCGTACAATCTGACGCTGACGCCTGATTCCAGAATGTTTTCCACTTCCATCCTGAGTTGTTCGAGATCCTGCTGGATCGCCTGTTTTTCGGCCGATGTCACCGCTATGCTGTTTGCCTGATTGGCAAGGTCGCTCATTTCTATAAGGATATTGGCAACCTGAGCGAGGCGGCTGTCGTTGGTCTGCAGGAAGTTAATACCGCGTTCGATATTGTCGTTTTTGCGTTTGAGCGCTTTGATGTCTTTCTCCAGCGTCCGCGTGATGTAATAATCGGACGGGCTGTCCGATGCCCTGTTGACACTTTTACCTGTTGAAATGTGTTCCTGCGCTTTCACCAGACGGGAGTTGATGTCTGTCAATGTCTGAAACGATTTCAATGCCGCGATGTTAGTGTTAATACGTGCGAGGTCACCCATGATAATCCTTCCTTTCTTTTAGTATTTAAATGAACTAATGGTTTTTTCATTTATATGTATCTCTTCAGATAACGTGTGCTTTATAACCAATAACCGTGATAGAAAACCTCTTGCTGTTTTGATTTTTATATCATCTTCCTCCCATGACCTTACCCGAACAGTACAAGGTATTCAGGCGCGCTGTTATGCCTTTGGGCTCGGCGCCCGGTTTCGGTGTACTTGGCGTAGTTTGTCCGCTGTTCCAGATATTCTTCCGCCTTATTAAGTTTTCTTATAGATATTGCAGTCGCTTTGATATTCATACTGCGAACCCTTCTCATAGTTGTGCGCGACCCTGATAATTCATTGTTCCATTCATCTCTGTACGATATGTTTAATGTGCTCATTGCATCCTCACTTTTCTTTATAACCAGTTGACGGTGGACTGGTATTGCTTCCGTTTGTTACGGTTTCCCGGGCGTCCGGCCTGTTTTATGAGTTTTTAAACTCATGGTGTTCAGGCGCGGCTCAAGCCGGTTGCGTTACCGATAAACCCGATGCTTCATTCATCCCGCGGCCTGCGCCTGCGCCCGCCGCGGGATGATTATTTCAATCTTAACCGAACAGAGTCAGTACCGCTTGCGGCGCTGAGTTCGCCTGCGCCAGCATTGACATAGTTGCCTGCTGGAGGATGTTCAGTTTCGTCAACTCCATCTGTTCTTCAGCGAGGTCAGCGTCCTGAATTGAGCTTAATGATGCCCGCAGGTTTACTTCCTCTACCGAGTTGATTTCAGATTCCATTTCAAGCCGCTTGATAAATGAGCCGAGCCGTTCTTCATCGCGCAGAACCACATCCAGCGCGGCGTCTATGTTGCTTATGGCAGTGCTTATGTCCGCCAGACTGCCCGTAACGTTTATGTCGCTGGGGGTAATGGTCAACGTGGTCAACGGATTTGAGGTTAAGTTACCGGTTAACTTTACGTTTTCCATATTGCCAAGCGTAAACCCTGAGTACAGTTTTACGCTTACGCCGCTTTCCAGAATGTTCTGGATTTCCTCAGTCAACTGGATAATATCCTGTTGTATTGCCTGTTTTTCCGCCGACGTAACCGCAAGGCTGTTTGCCTGGTTAGCCAGATCGCTCATTTCCATGAGAATATTCGTTACCTGAGCGAGCCGGCTGTCATTGGTCTGCAGGAAATTAATGCCTCGTTCAATGTTTTTGTTCTGCCGTCTAACAGCATTGATTTGTGTTTCGAGTTTACGGGTCACGTAGTAATCGGATGGGCTGTCCGATGCCCTGTTTACCGTTTTGCCCGTTGAAATCCGTTCCTGCGCCTGAACAAGTCTGGTGTTAATATCACTTAATGTCTGAAATGAGCGGAGTGCCGCCACATTTGTGTTAATACGCGCTAGATCACCCATTGCTAAATCCTCCTTGAACGCACTGTGCTACATCCATGTAGTACATACATACTTCAAACGTTGATTGATCGTATGGTGCTTGTTTCACATTGTTTATAAAAACTCCACTTTAGTGTTTACCCTCTTTGATTATTGAAAGAGGCTTAACACTGCCTGCGGCGCCGTATTAGCCTGCGCTAACATGGATATTGATGCCTGCTGAAGAATGTTGAGTTTTGTCAACTCCATCTGTTCTTCAGCGAGGTCAGTATCCTGAATTGAGCTTAACGACGCTTTCAGGTTGACCCGTTCCACTTCATGGCTGGCGTATTCCGTTTCAAGACGTTTGATAAATGAGCCAAGCCGTTCTTCATCCCTGAGAATGACGTCCAGCGCGTTGTCTATGTTTCGTATCGCTGAGGATATATTTGACAGAGAGCCTGTAATGTTGATGTTAGTCCCGTCTATGGTCAGCGTTGATAGCGGGTTCTGTGTCAGGTTGCCTGTCAGGCTGACATTTTCCAGCCCTGCCAGCGTGAAACCCGTGTAGAGGTTAACGGATATGCCGCTATGCAGAATGTTCTCGATTTCCTGTGAAAGTTGTGTCAGATCCTGCTGAATCGCCTGTTTTTCCGCTGACGTTACGGCAAGGCTGTTCGCCTGATTTGCCAGGTCGCTCATCTCGATCAGGATATTGGCAACCTGCGCGAGGCGGCTGTCGTTGGTCTGTAAAAAGTTGATACCGCGTTCGATATTCTTATTTTTACGTGTTACCGAATTGATTTCTGTTTCCAGTATGCGTGTGACGTAGTAATCAGACGGGCTGTCAGATGCTCTGTTTACTATCTGGCCTGTTGAGATTCGTTCCTGCGATTTCACCAGCCGTGCGTTGAGGTCTGTCAGCGTGCTGAAAGCGCGCATTGCTGATACATTTGTGTTGATACGTGCGAGATCACCCATTTTTAAATCCTCCTTGATTTTTTCGGGTTTTGTTCTGTGCAAGCCTCCGTGCCTGCACAGTTCTCTTGCTTTTCTGTTTGTGTTACTTACACGATTTTGTTACATGCTTCTTTTCCGTTGTTATGATTCAACTACATACTTAGTTCATTATTGAAACAACACCATTATTGCGCTCGGCGCACTGTTGGACTGAGCGAGCATTGATATTGCCGCTTGCTGTATGATGTTGAGTTTCGTCAGTTCCATCTGTTCTTCAGCGAGGTCAGTATCCTGAATCGAGCTCAACGATGATTTCAGGTTGACCGCTTCAATAGCGTTGCGTTCGTATTCCGTTGAAAGCCTTTTTATGAATGAGCCAAGGCGTTCTTCATCTCTTAATATAACATCCAGAGCGGCGTCGATATTGTGTATGGTGGTTTCTATGTTTGACAGTGATCCGGTTATGTTGATATTGGTGCCGTCTATGGTTAAACTCTGTAATGGGTTCTGTGTCAGGTTGCCTGTCAGGCTGGCGTTTTCCAGCCCGCCGAGTGTGAAACCGGTATAGAGGTTTGGCGAAATACCGCTATGCAAAATGTTTTCGATTTCCTGTGAAAGCTGTGTCAGATCCTGCTGAATCGCCTGTTTTTCAGCTGACGTTACGGCAAGGCTGTTTGCCTGATTGGCAAGGTCGCTCATTTCTATTAATATATTGGCTACCTGGGCGAGGCGGCTGTCATTGGTCTGCAGAAAGTTGATACCGCGTTCGATATTCTTATTTTTACGGCTGACCGCATTGATCTGCGTGTCAAGTATGCGGGTAACATAATAATCAGACGGGCTGTCCGATGCGCGGTTAACGATCTGGCCCGTTGAAATGCGTTCTTGTGATTTTGTTATTCTGTCGTTGACTGATGTTAATGTCTGGAATGCGCGAAGCGCCGCTACGTTTGTGTTAATACGTGAAAGGTCACCCATTGTTGTATCCTCCCTGATACGTCTTCCGTGTAAACGTCCGTGTTTACACATGAATTACTGATTTAATGATACCTATTTATATTGTATAGAATTAAATTGATCTAAACGTTCTTGTCCCATACGTCATGACACATCCGGCGTCATGCTTTAGACATACAGAATTATCCCTGTACACAGAAAGAGCGTATGGTTAGTTTTTGTGCGAAAGAAATGTTTCATTTGTCAATCCTCCTTGATTGTCTGGTGTCCAACATCCTTGTTGGACAAATAAATTTTGGTTTTTGAAAGAGCTTTTTCTTCTTTGTTAGTAGATTAATCGGCAGTGGGTGAGGGAAGTTTAGCGAAAAATTAAAAAAAATGCCCTGCCGGCTGAAAAATTTTTGCGGCAGGGCATTTTTGAACTTAAAGTACGGGTATAAAAAGCTATTCCTTATCGTAATCGAATACTGTTTCCGGCTCTATGATCGGTTTTTCATCGCTGATAAACAGCGCGCCCGGTGTTGTTAGGGTATCCCATAACCCTGCTCCGATCCGCATGAGCGCCCATCCGAAGCCTTCAGCCAGCCCGGTTGTCATGCCTGCCAGCAGGTTCTGCTCTTTCGTTTTGGCGTTGACTTTTATAGGAATCTCCCCCAGCCCCGTCGCGATGTTTGTGATACCGCGCATAAATTTTTTTCCTGCCCAGTACAATGTTTCCTGCGATTCAGACCGTGCCTGAACATCCGGCTGGGCGGTTTGAGCGTGTACGGCACGCTGTTCAGCTATACATACGGTTAACAGTATCATTCCAAAAATTAGACTTTTACATTTCATGCGTGTTCTCCTTTCCCCGGAGGGGCAGTTTAATGCGCCAGTTGCGGCGGTTCCCGTTTTACGGGCGGGTACCGCTGTGTGCACCCGTATCGCCGGAACATAAGCGCTCGATGGCATCTCTGATCGACTGAAAGTCAGCCGCGGTCTCGATCTTTATTATTTCAGGGCGCAGTGCCTTGATGTGTTTTATACCTTTTGTATAATACATTAATATGGTTCGCAGTTTCAAGCATCCCTGATGCTCTCCGTGTACATCCATGAGAAGCTGGGCGTGGCGGCCGATGGTTTCCAGCAAAAGCGATACCGAATGATCCGGCTCTGAACCGTTCAGTATCTCTCTGATAAGCCATGGCCTGCCAAACGTCGACCGTCCAGCCATGACAGCGTCACATCCGGTGTGCGCGATCATGTCGTAGGCGTCCTGAGCGGTAGTGATGTCGCCGTTGCCTATGACTGGTATAGATACTGCTTTTTTTACCTCAGCGATGACGTCCCAGTTGGAATGGCCGCGGAAGAAGTCGTCCCGGTACCTGCCGTGCACAGTTATGGCGTCCGCGCCCGCCTGTTCAGCCTGCTTTGCTACGGTCACTGCGTCGGGATGTTCACGCGAAAAGCCTGCTCGTATTTTGACCGTCACGGGAATATCCACCGCTTTTTTCACGGATTCCACGATAGCCGCTATGGTATCGGGTTCTTTCATGAGCCCGACGCCGTACCCGCGTTTAACCATTTTGGGAACAGGGCATCCGCAGTTGATGTCTATGGCGTCAGCGCCGTAGCCGCGGGCTGTCCGTGCGGCTTGTGCGAAGAACGACGGTTCTCCGCCGCCGAGCTGAACCACGATCGGCCGATCAGCGCTGTCTATTTTCAGCAGGTCAAATGTCTTTTCGTTTTTCTCTGTTATGCCGCGAGCCATAATCAGTTCAGACCAGCACAACCCGCATCCGAACGACCGTACAATACTGCGGTACGCGCTGTCGCTTATACCTGCGACAGGCGCGGTAAAAACACGGTTGGGGACACACAGCGATCCGATTGATAATGGTGTATGTATTTTTGTATATGCAGGGCTATCCATGGAGAAGTACCTATTTCAGAAAGTAACATAATCAAAGAGGGAATGCCCGAACCGGAGAAAAACGGTATCGAGTGTGATGACAGGTAACCCCATAACGTTATAAAAACAGCCATCAATACGTTCCACTATCAGGGCTCCGCATCCCTGAATGGCGTACGCTCCTGCTTTGTCATAAGGATGAATGAGTTCAATGTATCGTTGTATCTGGTGTTCGTCCAGTTTTCTGAAGGTTACTTCGGTGGTACAGTACGCTTTTTCAAGCTGTTTTGTGTCGCTGTCATATACAGCTATACCGCTATATACGGTATGTGTGTTGCCTGATAACTTGAGAAGGAATTCTTTTGCCTGATCGAAATTCAGCGGTTTGGTCAATATCTCGCCATTAAAATATACTATGGTATCAGAACCTATGATGTAGGTGTTTTTGCATCGTTTGAGCAGGTCTTGCGCCTTTTTTTCCGCGTTGAGCATGACTATTTCGTCCGGCCCGGAATCGGGTGGGTGAAGTTCTTCAACATCAGGGTGAACAACAATAAAAGGAACACCCAGTGACTGCAGGATTTCCCGTCTGCGCGGCGACCGAGATGCGAGAATAATATTTTTTTTCGTCATTATACACCTGCTTGAAAATTGAATTTCCAATATAGTGAAGGTTGATTACGTGTATATTAATCGGTTAATGGAAAAAAAGACAGGAAAAATTTCCTTTGCAAAAAATGATTTTTTTTGTATGATTTTGGATTTCATAAAACAGCCATACGAAAAGAGTTTAGTGAAAAGATGATACCAAACAGCAACAGGAAAGATTCAGGAACAGTTCTTTATGGACTGGGGTTTGACGGTGATGGAACTCACAAACACATCACGCGCGGAGATAACTTTTATCTGACGGGCGGGTCCCGCAAAACGCATTCCCTTATGGTGGACAATGTCATGGAGTTCAATCGGTTGTTGGCGAAATACGGCAAGAAGATGGAAGACTTGTCACGGGAAGAATACTACAGGATAGTCAAAGAAATCGGATGCAGGGACATTAACTGGCTCTACGGGCCTATTTTTTGATTAGTGGCATGAACCGCTCGAAAAAAATCTAATCATTATATACCTTAACCCAAAAACATTAACTGAGGAGGAGCAAACAGTATGAAAGTAACACCTCTGTACGATCGGCTTCTGGTAAAACGGACTGAAGCGGAAGAGAAATCAAAAGGCGGCATCATATTGCCTGACACAGCGAAAGAAAAACCAAAACAGGGAACGGTCGTATCTGTCGGCAAAGGCAAATACAATGACAAAGGCGAACGTATTGCCCTGACAGTGAAGGAAGGCGATACGATCCTCTTTTCTTCGTACGCCGGTACGGAAATCAAAATTGACGGTACCGACTACCTGATTATGCGCGAAGACGACGTGCTCGCCATAGTCGGATAATTTTGCTGAACCAATACTGTTATACTAATTATAGAAGGAGGAGACGATGGCAAAACAACTGAAATTTAGTGACGATGCACGTCAGTCAATCTTACGCGGTGTGGAAAAACTGAGCGCCGCAGTGAAAGTAACGCTTGGCCCGAAAGGCCGCAATGTGGTAATCGACAAGAAGTTTGGCTCACCGACCGTAACCAAGGACGGTGTCAGTGTCGCTAAGGAAATCGAATTGGAATGCCCTTATGAAAACATGGGCGCGCAGATGGTGAAAGAAGTCGCTTCAAAAACCAGCGACGTTGCCGGAGACGGTACCACCACAGCGACTGTTCTCGCGGAAGCCATTTATCGCGAAGGGCTTCGTAACGTGACTGCCGGCGCTAACCCGATGCAGTTAAAACGCGGTATCGAACAGGCTGTCGCCGCTGTAGTCGCTGAACTGCAGAAACTGAGCAAAAAGGTTCAGGACAGCAAAGAAATATCTCAGGTAGCTTCTATTTCCGCTAACGGCGATACAACCATCGGCCAGATCATCGCTGAAGCGATGGAAAAAGTCGGCAAAGACGGCGTTATCACCGTTGAAGAAGCCAAAGGTATTGATACTCATCTGGAAGTCGTTGAAGGTATGCAGTTTGATAAAGGATACCTCTCTCCGTATTTCGTAACCAACGCTGACCGTATGGAAACGGTTCTCGATGATCCGTTCATTCTGATCAACGAGAAAAAGATTTCCAACCTGAAGGAAATGCTCCCACTGCTGGAAAAAGTCGCTCAGGCTGGACGTCCTCTGCTCATCATTGCTGAAGACGTTGAAGGCGAAGCTCTTGCAACGCTAGTAGTAAATAAAATCCGCGGTACGTTCCAGTGTGCGGCTGTAAAAGCCCCCGGGTTTGGCGACCGCCGCAAAGCAATGCTTCAGGATATCGCTGTTCTTACTGGCGGCAAATGCATCACTGAAGACCTCGGACTGAAACTGGAAAATATCGGGATTCAGGATCTCGGCCGCGCGAAACGCGTCACTATCGACAAGGAAAACACTACCATCGTTGAGGGTGCCGGAACTCCTGCTAATATTCAGGCTCGTGTTTCTCAGATCAAAAATGAGATTTCTATCAGCACATCTGACTACGATAAAGAAAAATTACAGGAACGCCTTGCGAAACTGTCAGGCGGTGTTGCTGTTATCAATGTCGGCGCCGCTACTGAAACTGAAATGAAAGAGAAAAAAGCACGCGTTGAAGATGCGCTTCACGCGACACGCGCCGCTGTGGAAGAAGGTATCGTTCCGGGTGGCGGTGTGGCTCTTCTGCGCACTATCGCCGCTGTTGAGAAAGTAAAGCTTGAGGGCGACGACCAGATCGGTATTGAGATCATCAAACGCGCTATTCAGGAACCTCTTCGCCAGTTGGCGGCTAATGCCGGCAAAGAAGGTGCGGTTATCGTTCAGGAAGCGTTAAAACGTAAAGGCGCTGAAGGATACAACGCGGCAACCGATACGTTTGAAGACCTGTTTAAATCAGGCGTCATTGATCCGACAAAAGTTACCCGTTCGGCTCTGCAGAACGCTTCGAGTATCGCCGCTCTGCTGTTGACGACGGAAGCAATGATCACTGACATCAAGCAGGACGAACCTGCCGGTATGCCGGGCGGCGGTATGCCGGGCATGGGCGGCATGGGCGGTATGTATTAATCGTTCCGCTCGTCTGTGAGCTAAATATAAAAAGGGATAGGCTTAATGGTGTGCCTATCCCTTTTTTTGTGATTTGTAATCAGCGGTTTCAGTTTTTTCTCTGGTTAGGTCGTTGTTACTGCTCAGCAAGCCTGTAAC
Source organism: Candidatus Auribacter fodinae (assembly GCA_003599815.1). Classification (GTDB taxonomy): domain Bacteria; phylum Auribacterota; class Auribacteria; order Auribacterales; family Auribacteraceae; genus Auribacter; species Auribacter fodinae. The sequence continues at coordinate 13,587 of QZJZ01000029.1, read as the reverse complement.
GTAACAGATGCTTTTTGAGCTTCGAGTAATCATCCGTAAAATATTTTCCAAAGTTAAACCAGTATATTGCCTTCAGTCTCTCCGGGGCAAAAATATTTCCGCGGGTAACAGTAGAAATTTTTTCAAAATATTTGGCGGTGGCCGGATCTTTGATCATGTTCTTTTTGAAATTATGCTGGATTGTTTCCATGTATCCATCAGGGAGTTTTCTGAGGAAATGCCCTGCACGCCAATTTGAATCATAGATAGCCGGCAATCGCGCCAGCAGTGCGTCAGATAACCCGAACGGATCAATAATATACAGATTTTGTCCTGCGTAATATCCAACCATCCCGATAAATGGAAATTTCAGAACCTGAGGGAACGGTTGTCTTAAGTCTAATCCATCCTGAGCAAAATCATAATTGACAAACGTTAGTTTATACGGCGGTTTTTTTTCTTTTTTTATATTAATCAGGCCTGTCGACTGGAAATAGAATAATTGTTCGTCCGCTATTCCGTGTTTATCACTGACCCAGTCTTTATGTTTTGGCAGTAAGCCGTAACTCGAGTTTCTCAGGAACGGAGGCGACTGGCTTATACCCATCAAAACAAGCCACACTGCACCCGGCACAAGGAAATGGTTTCTGGGAAACGTGATATTTTGGTTTGCGATGAGCATGACCGATACAAAAAACGGGATGGAAAAGAATCTGCCGCTCATAAAACAGCCGCCTATTTTTATTACATAAACGAGATAAAGAAAAATGCCGCAAAACACAGCAAGCTTCTTAATGAACTCTTTGTCTTTCCGTATGTTAAAAATAAATATGCCCGCAGACACGATTACGGCAAGGGTGATGGAGTCTATGCGTAACGAGTTTGAGAAATAATAAAAGCCTCTTTGTACAAGCTCTATTTTAGGTATGCCGGTATTGAGCTTCGCATATGCTGTATTTGGAAATGGGAACCCGTAATATATAAGCGAGAAAAGTTCCCATACAAGGAACGGGAGAAAACCCAATATCAATACGGTTAGCGCCTTAAAACTCCGGAGCCTGAAGAAACAGAACGCCAGCGGAGGAAAGTATATCAGTATTGTATCCATTCTATTTAGAACAGCCAGCGAAGCAATAAGTGACAGATAGAAAAAAATCCTTAGATTAAGTGCTTTCGTGAAATACACCATAAAAAAGAAAGCGGCTAATAAATAACTTAAAGGATTCTCCAGCCCGGAAGTAGAGTAATCTATAAATGCTTTGGAAGAGAACAGAACGATCACCCCGATACTCGCCATGATCCTTGATGAAGCGGTTTTACATGCGAATATTCCTACAGCGCAGACAGATAAAATAATGGACGCAAATAGGCTGGTGAAATAAATTTCGCGGGTGAAAAAATAAAAAACGGATAACAAAAACAACCATAACGGGTGCGTATAGGTTTGGACTCGTTCCAGTATGTTCCATCGTAAGCCGTAACCGTTTACAAAATTATCAATGGTTCTGAACGTTATGAATGAATCGTCACCCAGCCATGCATTTCTGCAAACTATTATTGTAAACAAAACCAGCACGGAAAAAAGTATGCAGTTTTCCGTTTTGAATGCCTTATGAATACGCATGATTATTTATTCCCAACATATTTTTCACCAGTGGAATATAAGTCCGCAAACAATATGCTGCGCTTTATCAATTGCTTCATCTCTGCCTGAATCTATGGTTTCGGTCATTTTTGTTCTTCAGCAAATCGGTACTGTACCAAATGATTTTTTAATGCCGAATAGTCATCCGTAAAATATTTGCCGCAATTAAGCCAGTATATTGCTTTTAACCTCTCCCGAGAGAAAAGATTTCTTCGACGAGTTACAATAGAAAGTTTTTCGTAATACCGGGCTATTGCCGGATCTTTTATCATGTTAGCCGTGAGGCGATTCTGGATTGTTTCCATATAACCCTCAGGAATTTTTCTTAAGAAATGGCCTGGACGCCAGTCAGGGTCGTAGACAGCAGGCAGGCGGGCAAGCAACGGATCAGATAACCCGAAAGGATCGACTATATGCAAATTACGTCCTGCGTAACATCCGATTATACCGATATTTGAGAATTGCAGAACTTGCGGTGTCGGTTTTCGTAACTTTAAACCTTCATGAGCAGGGTTAAACGATGAAAAACTCAGGTTATATGGCGGCTTTTTGTCTTTCTTAAGGATAAGCAGGCCTGTCGACTGAAAATAAAATAACTGTTCGTCCGCTATGTCGTGCTTATCGTTTAACCACCTTTTTTGTTCCGGCAGTAAACCATAGCGTGAGGTTCGCAAAAAAGGAGGCGACTGGCTTATGCCCATCAAAACAAGCCACACGGCACCCAGCACAAGGAGATGGTTTCTGGAAAAAGTGAAATTATGGTTTGCGATAAGCATGGCGGATACAAAAAACGGGACGGAAAAGAATCTGCCGCTCATAAAACAGCCGCCTATTTTTATTACATAAACGATATAAAGGAAAATGCCGCCAAACACAGCAAGTTTCTTGATGAAATCTTTGTCGTTTCGTATGTTAAAAATAAATATGCACGCAGACACGATTACGGCAAGGGTGATTGGGTCTATGCGTATTGAGTTTAAGGCATAATAAAAACCTCTTTGAATCAGCTCTATTTTAGGTATGCCTGTGTTAAGCTTTGCATACGCTGTGTTTGGAAATGGGAATCCGTAATATATAAGCGAGAACAATTCCCATGCGATCACCGGCAGAAACCCTAATATCAATAAAATCAGCGCCTTCAAACTGCGTAACCTGAAAAAGCAGAAAACAAGCGAAGGAAAGTAAATCAGGAACATATCCATTCTGTTCAAAACAGCCAGCGATGCCATGAGCGACAGATAAAAAAAGCTCCTAAGAGTCAGTTTACTTCTGAAATACACCATAAAAAATAAAGCGGCTAATAAATAACTTAAAGGATTTTCCAGCCCGGAAGTGCAATATTCAACGAATGCTTTGGAAGAGAACAGAACGATCACTCCGATACTCGCCATAATCCTTGATGAAGCAGTTTTTAATGCGAATATTCCTACTGCGCAAAGAGATAAAAACATCGAGACGAACAAGGGGGTGAAATAAAATTCGCGTGAAAAAAAATAGAAAAACGATAACAAGAACAGCCATAACGGATGCGTATAGGTTTGAACCCGTTCAGCGATATTCCATCGCAAACCATATCCGCTGATGAAATTGTCGATGGTTCTGAACGTGATATATGAATCGTCGTTTAACCATGCGTTCCGATAAACAATTATTGCAAACACAGCGAGCACAAAAAAAAGAATATAGTTTCCTTTTCGGATCGATTTGCTCATAAGCATGATTATTGTATTCCCATAATAAGCTTCAGTTGCGAAAAATGAGATCCTGCAAACAACCTGTTATGCTTTATCGTCCTGTTTATCGCTGACTGAATAGTTTATTTTATTTCCGGGCTTCAATAAATCTATAGCGCAGTAAATGATTTTTGAGTTTTGAATATTCATTCGTGAAATATTTTCCAAAGTTAAACCAGTATATTGCCTTAAGTCTCTCTGTGGCAAAAATTTTTCCTCGGGTTACAATAGAAATTTTTTCGTAATATTTGGCAATGACCGGGTCTTTTATCGTGCTGATGTCGAAATTGTTCTCGATAGTCTCAATATACCCGTCGGGAATTTTTCTCCGGAAATGGCCTGTCCGCCAGTCGGGATTGTATATCGACGGCAGGTGTGCCAGCAACGGGTCTGCCAGTCCGTAAGAGTCAACAATATGCAGGCTGGGCCCGGCGTAGTACCCAAGTATCCCGATAATGGGGAATTTCATGACCTGAGTGAATGGTTTTCTTAATTTCAAGCCTTCCTGAGCTAAATCAAGATTAAAAAAGTTTTGTTCATACGGCGGCTTTCGTCCTTTTTTAAGGTTAATCAGTCCTGTTGACTGAAAATAAAATAACTGCTCATCGGTAATTTTGTGTGTATCGGTTACCCATATTTTGTGCTTTGGCAACAACCCATAAGTTGCACGCCTGAGGAACGGAGGCGACTGGCTTATACCCATAAAAACAAGCCATACTGCACCCAGTACAAGGAAATGGTTTCTGGAAAAAGTGAAATTATGGTTTGCGATGAGCATGACAGATACAAAAAACGGGACGGAAAAGAATCTGCCGCTCATAAAACAACCCCCTATTTTCAGCACATAGCCCAAATAAAGAAGAATACCGCACAGTACACAAAAAATTTTTGTGAAATCTTTGTTTTTCCGTATGGCAAAGATGAATATGGCCGCGGACGCTATGACGGCAAGCGTGATCGGGTCAATTCGCAAGGAGTTGGTGAAATAATGGAACCCTCTTTGAATCAGCTCTGTTTTCGGTATGCCTGTGTTGAGTTTCGCATACGCTGTGTTTGGAAAGGGAAAACCGTAATATATAAGCGAGAAAAGTTCCCATGCAATGAACGGGATAAAACCTAATATCAATAAGGTCAGCGACTTTAAACTGCGCAGTCTGAAAAAACAGAACGCAAGAGACGGGATGTATATCAGTAATGTATCCATCCTGTTAAGAACAGCCAGCGATGCAATAAGCGACAAAGAGAAAAAATTTTTTAACGACAGTTCTTTTTTTAGATAAACCATGAAAAATAAAGCGGCTAAAAGATAACTTAAAGGGTTTTCCAGTCCGGACGTCGAGTAATCAACGAATGACTTAGAAGAAAACAGCATGATTAAGCCGATGACAGCCGTAACTCGCGATGACGCGGTTTTGTACGCGAATATAGTTACGGCGCAGAAGGATATGGCAATGGAGATAAAAAGGCTGGTGAAGTACGCTTCCTGTGTGAAAAAATAAAAAAAAGATATCACGATCAGCCATAACGGGTGCGTATAGGTTTGTACCCGTTCAGCAATGTTCCAGCGCAGTCCATAGCCGTTCATGAAATTGTCGATGGTTCTGAAAGTGATATATGAATCGTCGCCTAACCACGCGTTTCTGCACACGATTATTGCGAATACAGCAAGCGCTGAAAAAAGTATGTATTTCTCTTTTCGAGTTGCCTTATCAATAAGCATGTGTATGCGGTTCCCAATAAGCCGCAGGCGGCGATGCGCCTCATAGCTTCAGACAGTTATTTGGACAGCTGAATACGGGCAACTTCCTGAACCGTTTTCCCGTCGACCTGCGAACCGTACTCTTTCATGACAATACCCATGATAACTCCCATATGTTTCGGTTCGCTGAGCCCTTTTTCAGCGATTATTTTTGCGACGATAGACTCGATTTCAGCGATGCTTAACTGCTGTGGAAGGTATTTCTGCAGAATGGCGATGTCGCGGCGGTCTTTTTCCACCAGATCCGGGCGTTCGCCTTTCTCATACATCAGCATTGATTCCTCGCGCGATTTGATGCCTTTCTTTAATACTTTGATGATATCGTCATCGGTATAATCCTGACGGCTGTCTATCTCGCCGCGCCTGATTTCAGAGTGCGTAAACCGCAGGACGTCCACAGTGTCCTGATCTTTACGTTTCATTGCCTCTTTGATATCCGCGAGTATTCTTTCTTTCAGCGACATGGTTCGCCTCCTTTCATAAAATATATCTTTTACGGTTTGCGTCATACTGAAAGTAAAATATATAACACGATACCAGCCCGGGTGGCAATTGATAATGCTGGGGCGAAAAGGGAACTTGGGAGAAAAATATTGCCTTGAAAATTGCTATCTGGTACGCTTAGGCAAAACAATTTAACGGGATTACAGATATGAAAAATATACTTATAGCCTTGCTTTTCGCCGCAATTATCGTAGGTTTGTACTTGTTTATCGAGAACAGGGGGTACCATCATAAAAAGATGCTGGTCGTTTCGGTGAACGAGTTTTATGACATGATACTAAAGAAAGACCTTGACCGTCTTTATGAGTACCTGCCTGACAGCCTCAAACAGAATAAGGCGAAAGACGATTTTATCGCGGCAACCGCGTCATATGATAAGGATGAGGTTCTCGCCGCGTTCTCTCTGGTTCCCATAACTCGATATGCCATAGATGGAATCAGCACTCTTGACGAGGAACGGGTGGAAGTTACGGTCATTATTTACCCCGAGAAAAAAGCTACTCCCATGAAAGATATTATGATCTGGAAACGCGTTGGTAACGAATGGATTAACGACTCGTACCGCCGGCTTGTTTCCGGGCTGGTGGATTCCACGGTCATTGAGCCTGCTGAAAAACAACAGCACCTGCTGGAAACCCAGATGTGTAAAACCCGGCTTCAGTATCTGGTTATTGCCGCGTGGGAATACACCACGGAAAAGAATTTAACGATGGATCAGTTTATGAGCATACCTTCGGAACAATGGATGACTCTCCTGCAGGAAAATCATCTGTTCATGGATAACGTTATCCCGCAGTGCCCTGCGCAGGGAAATTATACTGTTTCCTATGATCTGCCTGCCGGCAAGATGCATTTTGCCTGCACGAAACACACATCGATCGATATTCCGTTCACGTTCGGCGCGGTACCAGCCGTAAAGGAATCAGAAAATGATTAAGGTTTTCGCACTACTGACCGGGTTGTTTTGCATTCTGATTAGCGGGCGGCTTAACGCTTCGGAATTGCAGTCTGATTTTTATAAGTCTATTGACAGTGATATTAAAACGGTTATCTCGATGGTATATCAGGAGAAATACGAACCTGCCCTGAGCATCGCGGGCAGTCTTGTCGACCGGTATCCGGCTCACCCTGTCGGATATTTTTTGCAGACAGCGGTTTATGATACCATGATCCGGGATTATTTTGATTACCGGTATGTCCCTTTGTTCGAGAATTCCGTCAATCTGACTATTGAAAAGGCGACTGAACTGATTGAACAAGGGAAAAAAAGTAACGCTCCTCCCGACATATGGGTGCATTTTTATCTTGGCGGTGCGCTTGGGTATCGCGGCATACACCGTGTCGAGAAAAATGAATGGTTCAATGCCTTCAATGACGGCATGAATGGTGTGAAACAACTGAAAATATGCCTTGATACTAATCCCGATATGTACGACGCTTACTACGGGCTGGGCTGTTTTTATTACTGGACCAGCGCCAAGTCGCGTTTTTTGTGGTTTCTCCCTTTTATTCATGATGAGCGAAAGAAGGGTATGGAGTATTTGGAAATAGCTGTTAATAAGGGGCTGTATTCCCGGACTGAAGCGCTTTACGCGCTGGTGAAAGTACTGAACAACGAACGGTGTTTTGAGGAGAGTATATCCCGGATGAACACTGTCATGGGCGAATATCAGGACGATGTTTTCCTCCTGAACCAGAAAGCCTTCGCTCTGGAAAACCTGAACAGGTGGAAAGAAGCGGGGGAAACATATAACATGATGCTGACCGTATTGATGCAGTCGCCGCTCCATTGTTTTAACCGCATGTGTGAAGCGGCGTACAATAAAGCTCGGTGTTACAGCCAGATCAACGATCTGCAGGAAGTGGAACGGATTTACCATTTCATCCTTGAAGAGAAAGTGAAGCGCAGTAACAAGGAACGGATCACATCGGAATCAATCAAGTATATTAATAAGATAAAAAGCCTGCATTGATGGTGCAGTCAGGATCACATTATGAACAAGAAGGATAATTGATGAACGTACCATTGCTGGATGTACATAAACATATAGAGACTATGCGCCCTGCGTTAATGGCGGCGCTGGAACAGGTTGTAGGGCATGCCCGTTTTATCATGGGGCCTGAGGTACAGCAGTTGGAAGATGAAATCCGGCAGTATACCGGCGCGAAACACGCTATTGCCTGCGCTTCAGGCACTGACGCATTACTGCTTTCCATAAAGGCGCTCGGTATAGGCGCCGGAGATGAGGTTATCACCACGCCGTTTACCTTTTTCGCAACTGCGGGCGCTGTCGCGAATGCGGGAGCGGCTCCGGTATTCGTTGATATTAAGAACGACACCTTTAATATTGACCCTGACGCTATAGAAGCGGCGATTACGAAAAACACGAAAGCGATTATCCCTGTTCATCTGTTCGGGCAGAGCGCGGATATGGGGCGCGTCATGGAAATCGCGAAAAAACACGGGCTGGCAGTGATTGAAGACGCCGCCCAGAGCATTGGCGCGACATATAAAAACCGTATGACCGGAACAATAGGCGATACCGGCTGTTTCAGTTTTTTTCCCAGCAAAAACCTTGGCGGGATCGGCGACGGCGGGCTTGTTACCTGTAACGACGATAAACTGGCTGAAACGCTTACTCTTCTCCGCCAGCATGGCGCGCATCAACGGTATTATCACGATATTATAGGCACGAACAGCAGGCTGGATACTCTTCAGGCGGCGGCGTTGCTGGCGTTTCTGCCGCACCTTGACCGCTGGGCGAAACAGCGTGCCGCCCACGCGGCGTTGTATACGGAATCGTTTTCCGATATCCCTGAAATCATTACTCCTGCCTGTGCTCCTGACAGAAATCACGTTTATAACCAGTATACCATAAGGGTACCGAACCGCGACGCGTTTCAGGCGTATTTGACGGAGAAACAGGTCGGGTGCGCCATATATTATCCTGTATGCCTTCATTTACAGAAATGTTTTGTGCATCTTGGCTATGTTGAAGGACAGCTTCCGTTGTCGGAACAGGCGGCGAGTCAGGTCATTTCATTGCCGGTATACCCGGAATTGTCTGCCGCCCAGCAGGAGTACGTCATTTCGTCGGTACGGGCGTTTTTCGGGAAATAAAATCCGGCTATACTAACAGGCGGTTGTATATGCGAATAGGTTTAGACGGGCGGCTGTTACTTCGGCAGTTGCGGGGGATGGCGGTTTATCTGCTCAATACCCTGTCTCACATTCTTGAAACCGACAGATCCAACGAGTATATCCTGTATACCATGGATCCCTTTGAGCATAACTGCCCGCCGGAAGATTATTCCCCTGTTCTGGATCGACTGCGGGTTTATCCTAACCTGCGTATTGTAAATATATCCGCTCCAAACCAGTTTATCTGGGAACAAATAAAACTGCCCGTGCAGGCGCGTAAAGACCGCCTTGACCTTTTGCATATGACCGCCAACAGAGCGCCGCGTTTTGTACCGTGCAAACTGGTCATTACAGTTCATGATATGATTGAACTGCTCTTTTTTGACGCTTTTTTTCGGACACTCACCGGATTGCGGGGACGCTTTTATGAATGGCGCGTGGGGATGTACATTAAATATATGTATACCCGCATATTTCCCCGAGCGGACCATATAATATCCGTATCGAGGAATTCAGCGAATGACATTACCCGTCTTGCCGGCATCCCTGAATCCCGCATTACGGTTATTCATGAGGCGTGCGCCGACGAATTTAAACCGCTCGGTATTCCGCGTGAGGGCTTTTTGCTGGTTCTCGGCGGTATGGGGCATAAAAATACTACTTCCGTTCTGCGCGCGCATAGCCGTCTGCCGGAACCATTGCGGGAAAAACACCCGCTGGTTGTCCATGGCGCGTATCCTCACCTGCGTGAGCTTGCCGCTGAACTGGGGAACACGTATATTACAGTTCAGCCGTCAGATTTTTCCGTTTCGCTGGCATCGTTGTATAACAGGGCAGTAGGTTTTGTGTATGTTTCGTTGTACGAAGGATTCGGCATACCGCCGCTGGAAGCGATGGCGTGCGGCACTCCGGTAATCGCGTCGAACCGTGGATCTGTGCCGGAAATTGTCGGTGACGCGGCTCTAAAGGTGAATCCGGAAAGTGTCGATGAAATAGCTCAGGCAATGCAAAAACTCCTCACTGACCCTGATCTTCGATCGAAATTGCGTGCCGGGGGATTACAGCAGGCATCACGGTTTTCCTGGAAAAAATGTGCATCCGAGCATCTTCTTGTTTACCAGCAAGTAATAGATAAAAAGCTATAATTATTTTTGAAAGCCATAAAAAAAAGTTGCCTGAGTGAGACTCTTGTAGTATAAAAGTAACGAAACGAATATGTGAAAAAAAGGACTTATTAGGCGAACCTAAATTGTAATAGAAGGAGTGTATCGAATGTCGTATGTAATTAATTCAGATTGTATTAGTTGTGGATCCTGCCAGCCGGAATGCCCTGTTGACGCCATTTCACAGAGCGCTAATCAGTATGTGATTGACGCCGGCAAGTGCATTGATTGCGGCGCCTGTGCTTCCACATGCCCTGTTACAGCTATTGCACAAGGATAATTCGTGCGTTACAATGTGAATTTCTGATACATGGTTATAAACGGAATGCCACTGCAACATTTGAAAAAGGAGATCGTTATGGCTTATGTAATCAATTCAGATTGTATCAGTTGCGGATCTTGTGCGCCGGAATGTCCGGTTGATGCGATTTCCCAGGGCCCTGATATTTATGTGATCGATCCGAATAAATGTATCGATTGCGGCGCATGCGCTGAAGTGTGCCCGGTATCCGCTATTTCACCGAAAGAATAGTTTCTGGCAATTTTGGGCCGTGTATAGTATCGTATCAGATATATACACGGCTTTTTTATGCCTGATTACCGAAATTGTTAATAGTCTGGGTGCGATGAAAAATCACAAAAGAGTGTCATGCTCTCACCGAAGGGCATGCGGCAATCTCTTTCGCTGTATTGTGCTGTACGATGAGATCACCACGTCGCTGACACTACTCATGATGACATCTTAAAAAGAAAAACGTAGCGACAGCGCTCCCAGTGTATACTTAATTTTGCTGAGAAAGGGTTGTGAATGAGCGGCAAGCGTCATGTTGGCGTTTTAATGGGTGGCCCGTCACGGGAATATGATATTTCTCTTAAGTCCGGCGGTATGATACTGAATCATATTGACCGCTCAAAATATGACGTCACTCCGGTTGTTGTACGGCGGGACGGGTCATGGAGCATCTATTGCTCTGATTGCCGTGTCCCTGATACCGATATCCGCGCGTGGCTGGAATGCACGCCGGGTATCGTTCTTCCTGATGCATTGGAACGAATAGCAAACTCAGGCATATCTGTTTTCGTGAACGTCATGCACGGCGCGTTCGGCGAGGACGGAACTGTACAGGCGATACTTGACGCTCTGGGAATATCGTATACCGGATCAGGTGTGCTTGCCTCCAGTCTGGCTATGGACAAAATAGCCTACGGGTATGTGCTCAAGGGCGCGGGTATTCGCATGGCGCAATCGGTGGTGGTGCCATCGTTGCCGGAGTCAGTTCAGAAACTTGGCGACGAAATCGGCGTACGTATCGGTTACCCTTGCGTACTGAAAACCCCTTCTTCCGGTTCCAGCATTGGAGTACAGCTGTGCCCGGACAGGCAGTCTTTTGACCTCATATTTGAAGACCTTTTTACGTATGACGGGAAATTGTTGATAGAAAAATATATTCCCGGCAGGGAATTTACCTGTGCTGTTCTTGGTAACGCGTACAGTCAGGATGTTACCGTTTTAAACCCGATAGAAATTGTCACACAAAACGCTTTTTTTGATTTTGACGCAAAATACAGCGACGGCAAGGCTCAGGAAATTACCGACCCCGATATACCTGATTCGCTCCGGTCGGAAATTATGAAAATTGGCGTTGCTGTGCACAACCTTATCGGTTGCGACGGGATATCCCGGACTGACATGATCGCCGACGCATCTGGTATTGTGTATGTTCTTGAGACAAATACGCTTCCCGGCATGACCGCTCAGTCTCTGGTGCCGAGGGCGGCCTGTGCCGCAGGGTATACACTGCCGGGGTTTATTGATACGCTGATCGGGTTTGCCCTCAACAAAAAAAACGCGGATTCTTGTGTTTCCAAACTATAAATAATCTTGTGTATCCCGCAAATAAACTCAACCTCCTGCCGTAAATGCCTGTCTTAATCTGGAGGGCATTGTTGATGTTGAAGTTTATTTATTTACAATTTCTATTGGTTGCTCTGGGGGTATATTCCATGCATGCTGACGAAAAGTATGAAAAAGCGACTTTCGCAGGAGGATGTTTCTGGTGCCTTGAACCTCCTTTTGAAGCGCTGGACGGCGTGGCCGATGTAGTTGCCGGATACACCGGAGGCGATTTGGAGAATCCGACGTATGAAGAAGTGTGCGGCGGCACTACCAATCATTATGAAGCGGTGGAGGTAACCTTTGACCCGTCTCGTGTTTCGTATGAGACTTTGCTGGATACATTCTGGCGCCAGATTGACCCGACCGACCCGGAAGGCCAGTTCGCTGACAGGGGATCCCAATACCGGACAGCTATATTTTATCATTCCGAGGAACAGAAAAATACAGCGGTTGTGTCAAAACAGAAACTTGAAGAGTCCGGTTTGTTTGATAAGCCGGTGGTGACTGATATTATACCGGCAACAACGTTTTATAAGGCTGAGGATTACCATCAGGACTATTATAAAACCTGTCCTATCCGCTACAAGATGTATCGTAACGGTTCAGGCAGAGAACAATATATCGAAGGTACATGGGGAACTAAAAAGGCGGAATGAGGGTTATGCCTTAATAGTAAAACAGAATGTACAGCCTTTGCCCTGCCCGTTTGATTCTACCCATATTTTGCCGTTATGGCATTCAATAATGCGTTTTATCAATGCGAGCCCCACACCGGTTCCTTCGCTGTTCGGGTCGAGTTTGTTAAATAACCCGAATATTTTTTCGAAATAGATGGGGTCGATGCCGATACCGTTATCTTTAACAAAATAGATGACACCGTCTTCCCCTTTTTTAGTACCAACTGTTATGACGGGGTTCTTTTCCGATGAAGTGAACTTGATGGCATTTTCCAGCAGGTTCATGACCACTTCAGTGAGCCGTTGGCGGTCTCCTCGTACCGTGGGCAAATTATCCTCAACCGTAATTTTTATATTTTTCTTCTCAATGCTGACAGACAGCAGTTCCATTGCATCATTCACAATATCTCTGAACGACACGTCCTCATATTCATTTACGACGCGTCCGATACGAGACAGGTTCAGGAGGTCGTCGAGTAATTCCCTCATTTTGACAGAGGCGTTCAGCATTCTGCTGATAAAACTTTGGAGCTTGCTGGTGTCATTCTTCTTCAGGTCTTTTTTGACAATGTTCAGGAATCCTTCTATGGTAACCAGCGGTGATTTGAGGTCATGCGACACGGTGTACAGGAACCGTTCCATCTCCGCATTTTTCTGTTCAAGATTCTTTATCAGCAATTCCCGTTCTTCTTCGGCTTTTTTGCGTGATGTTACATCGCGCCCAACAGATATAACCTCAGTAACGGTGCCGTCATCGCTAAGGATACCCTTTGCCGACCACGCAAACCAGCGCAACCCGCTTTTAGTCAGTGTCCGTTCCTCATGGTAACAGGTATAAGGCGGCACATGTGTTGCATCCAACGTTTTCTGAATACGATCCCTGTCATCTTTATGAACAAGCTCCAGCAGGTTTTTTCCAAGCAGGTCTTCTTCTTTGCCGTCAAAGGTATTGCAGAACGAGGGGCTGACAAACAAAAGGCGGTTGCTGGTGTTCATGCTCAGTAATTAGGTAACTTTTCCGTGACAGAAATAAGTTTATCAAAAGGTGTGAGATAATTCAATCCTCCATGCCGTCTGAGATGGTTATA
>QZJZ01000062.1 GCA_003599815.1 Candidatus Auribacter fodinae | reverse complement strand
TATCCTTTTTGAACAAGGTCTTTTGTTATCATAACCAGAAAAACCAGCGCATTATTATTCTGAGACGCAAGAGCAATTATGCCGCTTGCTATTTTGCTTTTTAATTCGTCTCCGATGGCTCTGAGAGCTTTTGCGTTTGTGTCGCCGCAATTCTTAATCAAAGCCGGTACATTGTTAATGAGCTGAATATCTTTAAGCATATCATCAACATTCGCCTTGCTGAGCTGCGTTTCAAGTTCCTGAATGCGTTTTTCCAGAGTTTTTTTCTCGTCCAATAGTTTTGTTATTTTTTCAGAAAAATCTGCCGGAGCGCTACGAAGGATGCTACTTAACTCTTTTATAATATGTTCCCTCTCAATAAAATAATTATCAGCGGCATGCGAACAGACCGCTTCAAGCCTGCGTATGCCGGTAGCGACAGACCCTTCGTTCACTATTGTAAAAAAGCCTATTTCTCCTGTCGCTTTCACATGTGTTCCGCCGCATAATTCTTTACTAACGTTGCCGAAACTCACAACTCGAACTGTATCAGCATATTTCTCAGAAAATAATGCCATCGCTCCGGCTTTACGTGCCTGGTCAATGTTCATTATATCCGTATGCTGTATCAGGTTGCTACGTATTAAATTGTTTATCATCAAAGTAATACGATCGGCTTCCTCTGTGGTTATCCCCTTGAAGTGAGTGAAATCAAAACGTAATCTTTCAGGTGTCACAAGTGATCCTGACTGTTTTACGTGGTCACCAAGAACAGCACGAAGAGAATGATGAAGCAGGTGTGTCGCAGAATGATGCCTGCGAATATCGCTACGCCGTTCGTGATCTATTTCAGCTGTCACTGTGTCGCCTTGTTTTACTTTTCCGGATCGAATCGTACATTTATGTATGATCAATCCTGTAAGAGGCGTAACCGTGTCACAGACATCTATTGAGACTGACTCGGAATGGATTGTTCCAATGTCAGAGACCTGCCCCCCTGATTCCGCGTAAAAGGGTGTTTCAAGCAAAACAATATCAACCGCTTGCCCCTCGCTCGCTGTATCAGCCATTACTCCATCTTTAACTATGGCCGCGATTTTTGTTTGAGCTGTTTCCGTTTCGTACCCTGTAAAAACCACATCTTTCCCAATATGTTTTCGTATAACTTCATATAAATCAATATTTTGTCCGAGCGCAGTATCTTTCTGGGCTGAACGGGCTTGTTCTCGCTGTTTCTGCATCAGAGAATGAAATTGCGGCATATCAATGGTAAAGCGTTCATCAGTGGCGACATCTTCTATTATATCAAGGGGGAGTCCATAAGTATCATATAAACGAAATGCCTGATCGCCTGAAATTACATTTGAGCCGCTTTTTTTAATCGCAACTACGGTTTCTTCGATGCGTTTCATACCTTCCGACAGGGTATCCTGAAACCGGGTTTCCTCATTTTTGATAATACCCTGAACATAATCTTGTTTTTGGATGATTTCCGGATACGCATTCCCCATTATTTCACATACTGTGGGAACCAGAGTATATAAAAAAGGTTTATCTAGGTCTAGCTTCAGACCGAATCTGAAGGCTCTACGCAATATTTTGCGTAACACATAACCGCGTCCTTCATTCGACGGATATGCCCCATCAGACAGGGCGAAAGTGAGACAGCGGATGTGGTCAGCGATTACACGGAATGGTGATCCTTCGATATTTTTGGAATATTTTCGTCCGGATATTTGCCCCACTTTTTCGATAAGGGTGTGAAGGAGGTCGGTATCATAATTTGATTGAACCCCTTCTAAAATCGCCGTTATACGTTCCAACCCCATGCCAGTATCGATGCTTGGACGGGGAAGAGATGTTTGCGACCCGTCTTCAGAGCGGTTAAACTGCATGAACACAAGATTCCATAATTCAAGATACCTGTCACAATCGCATGATCCGATGCCGCAAGTCGGTCCGCATTTCATGTGCTCTCCCTGATCAATAAGCACTTCAGAACAGGGTCCGCATGGGCCTGTATCACCCATACTCCAAAAATTATCTTTTTCTCCGAGGCGTATAATGCGTGATTCCGGCAATCCACTGATTTTTTTCCATAGTTTGCCTGCTTCATCGTCATCTCGATAGATGGTTGCCCAGAGTTTATTCGAAGGGAGTTCAAAAACTTTTGTCATCAGTTCCCAGCAAAAGAGAATAGCTTCTTCTTTGAAATAATCACCGAAAGAAAAATTTCCCAGCATTTCAAAAAAGGTGTGATGCCTTGCGGTATATCCAACATTGTCAAGGTCATTGTGTTTCCCGCCCGCCCGAATACACTTTTGTGAACTACATGCCCGGTTATATGGACGGGTCTCATTGCCGAGAAAAATATCTTTGAACTGGTTCATCCCAGCATTAATAAATAACAATGTCGGGTCAGCAATAGGTATAACAGGAGAGCTTGGTACATGTGTATGCCCGTTTTTCTTAAAGTAATCTATAAACGTTTGCCGAACTAGATTTGATTGCATGGCGCCTTTATGTCTCCTCGTTCTTCTATATGTAATTAATAATTAATCATCCAGTAATTTGCCTATAATATCATCGCATACTTCAGCTGTAAAACCTTTCTGTGCGAGAAAACGATATAAACTTGCTTTTATTTGAATGTTACTGATATTTTTTTTATTCCGCAAGGCTGAGAGCTTTTTACTCGCTACTTGTTGAGCAAGATTTAATTCAGAAATTTCGCTACAGTTAGCAGATACAATATCGGAAATGAGATGTTCCGGAAACCGTTTAGCTTTTAAAAACTGTTCCAGCAACAACGGTCCGATGCCGCTCTTTTTTATTTTGCTTCGTGCAAGGCGTTCTGCTGATGCATATTCATCGTATAGCCTCTTCTGCTGCAGATACTTTATCGTATCCTTAACAATACTTTCGGGATATGATTTTCTGCTCAGGAATTCTCTCAGTTCAGAATAACTGCAGTCTCTTCGTCCGAGAAGAGAGATAGCCGATTTAAGCGCCTGAGAAAAATTCGGGTCAGATACAGGGATATCACTCACTGACAACAACGTATCCTTGATTATACGAATGAATCAGAATATTACCTTTTGCGTTTTCAGTAATTGAGGTAAATTCTTTAATTGAACGAACTGCCTGACGGTTGACTTCGTCGATTACATCGCCTGGTTTTATACCGCTTTGCTCTGCTGGAGAATTTGGATCAACATTGATTACAATAACACCTTCCATTGCCTCCAGCCCGTAGTTGCGAAGTATTTGGTCGTTTATGTTCTGAAGTGTTAAGCCTCGCCAAACTATATATTCCTGAGAATTGGGCTGTTGAGATGCTAAGTTCGATTTTCTTGCCGCAATGGTTACCGGAATAACATGTCGGGAACCATTACGTATTACTTCAAGGTTGACTGTTTCGCCAATTTCAGTTTCATTAACCATAGCGATCAGGTCTTCAGCAGATTTTACTTCTTTATCCGCGAATTTGGTGATAATGTCCCGACGTTGAATACCTGCTTGTGCGGCTGGCGCTCCTTCCAAAACTTCCGCAACCAGTACGCCTATTCGTTTGTTCAAGCCAAGGCTTTGAAGCAGATCCGGCGACAATGGTTGTATTGCGACTCCCAGCCATCCGTACTGAATTTCTTTTCCCTCGATCAGATTGTTTAAAACCCGTTTTGCTCTGTTGACAGGAAGCGCGAATCCCATTCCCGCACTTTCTCCGCTACGGCTGATGATGGCGACATTGATGCCAATAACGTTGCCGTCAATGTCAACCAATGGGCCGCCGCTGTTGCCAGGATTGATAGAAGCATCGGTTTGAATCAGGTCGCCATAGTATCTGTTCTGCATATCCGATGACGGCAGTTGGCGATGAATAGCGCTGACAATTCCAAGCGTCATGCTTGCTGTTGGGTTATCCTCAAAGATAGTGAATGGGTTGCCTATCGCAATTGCCCATTGTCCGGGTTTTACCTTATCCGAGTCGCCAAGTTCAAGGTAGGGTAAATTTGTTGCGTCGATTTTTAGCAGGGCGAGGTCGGAACGGGTGTCATATCCGGTGACCTGGGCTTTGTACTTGCTGCCATTCTGCAGAACGACCGTTATATCCTGCGCTTTATCAACCACATGCTGATTGGTTAAAATGTATCCTTTGGGATCAACTATAAATCCCGACCCTATACCGTTTTGTTTGAATTCACGTTCCGGCAGGCCAAAAAAGAACCAGAACAAGTCCTGTTGGTATGGATCTGTAACGCCTCTTTGTCTAATAATTGTAGTAGTGGATATGCCAACAACAGCTGGTGTTGCCAGTTGTCCGATGGTTGTTAATTTATCCTGCAAATCATAGATCCCCGCTGTTATTGAACCAGCGTTCTTGTTCAGCACGTTTTGTATAACAGGATGGATAAGCGTTCCAATACTGACACCGAGTACAAGCAGTAGGCAGAGTTTTAATATGCCGCGCCGGTTCATTCCTCTATCTCCTCAACAACGGAATTAATGGGGGAGGCACTAAGGGAACCATTGATAGAGCTGTTGCGCAGTTTCTCAAGTACCTGCTGCAGCAGTTCGGGTTTGTCCTGGATTTCTTTTTTTGCCGCTTCCCGTCCCTGTCCTAATCGTGTATCTCCAAAGCTGAACCATGTCCCTTTGCGCTGAATAAGGTTTTTCTGCACAGCCACGTCCAGGACAGAACCTGCGTATGAGATTCCCTCACTAAAAATAATATCGAATTCAGCTTCCATAAATGGGGGAGCTACTTTATTTTTCGCTACTTTTACCGATGTTCTGCTTCCCGTAATGTTGCCTTGGTTGTCTTTGATGTTGCCGGTGCGTTTAATCTCAAGCCGGACGGAAGCATAAAATTTTAGCGCGCGGCCACCTGTAGTTGTTGTCGGATTACCGTAAACAATCCCGATTTTTTCACGTACCTGATTGATGAATATACAGCATGTTTTGGATTTGCCAACAATAGAAGTTATTTTGCGGAGAGCCTGTGACATTAACCGTGCCTGCAAACCCATGAACGAGTCACCAATATCTCCCTCAAGTTCGCTTTTGGGCACTAAGGCGGCTACCGAGTCGACGACGATAACATCTATAGCGTTACTTTTAACGAGCATTTCAACGATATTCAACGCATCCTCGCCACAGTCTGGCTGGGAAATAAGAAGGTTGTCGACATCAACACCGATTTTTTTTGCGTAGGCAGGGTCAACAGCATGTTCAGCGTCAATATAAGCGGCCATACCGCCCGCTTTTTGAGCATTCGCTACGATATGCAGTGCCAGCGTGGTTTTACCTGATGATTCCGCACCGTAAATTTCAACTATCCTGCTTCGAGGTACGCCGCCGACACCAAGAGCCTCATCAAGGGTATATGCACCGGTAGATATAACCGGTATATTTGCAACATGTCGCTGGCCAAGACGCATGATAGAGCCTTTACCAAATTGTTTTTCGATCTGTTCTATTGCTGTATCAAGCATTTTGTCAGTCTTTGGTTCCAGAGTTTTATTAGCCATCATGAGCTCCTTTTAAATGTGTCGTATACCATTTATATTAGTGAATTTTATAAATTACCATGAATTTTATCAAGTGAAAGTTATTGTTTGAAACCATCTTTTTGTTATAGATGTGATGAGTGTATTTCTGTATACACAGGGCCTTCGGGCCTGAGAATACTTTGAATTAAGGATATCTTCGTCATTTCGCATTCTCCAAATTTCGCATTTTGGGCTTTCTGGATCATGCTATTAAAATGCGATGTGGCGCTGAATTCCTTTGGGTCTTTGACTCTTCCAATAGTAATATGCGGCTGAAAAGGGCGTTGTTCTTTCTCAAAGCCAATTTCATGCAGGATGGCATCAAGTTTTGATGCGATTTTTTCAGTAAGAGGAGCATTTTTATCGACGCCAGCCCAGATTACCCGCGGCTTTTTCTGATTGGGAAAACAGCCTACTCCCGTAATAGCGATCGAAAAAGGTGAAAATTCCGATGCAAGGGAATCAAGCGCTTTGCATATTTTGGGCACCCGCTTAATGGCAATATTTCCAAGAAATTTAAGAGTAAGATGTATGTTTTCGGTTTTAACCCATCGAATTCCATGTAGCGACTGGTTGTTAGAGATAAAATGATCAATAGCATTTAAAATGTCTGCTGACAGGCAGAACGCAATAAAAAGTCTGATCTCGGATTCATCCGATTTGTTTGAGTTTTTTGACATGGCTGATCATTAATTCCAGTGCTTTGCTTGATGTTTTGAGCTTAAGGTCTTCGCGTGATCCGGTAAAATGAAAATGCCAGCATTGTGTTCCTTTATTGCTTGATATGGCAATATAGACTGTCCCAATCGGTTTTTCAGGAGAACCGCCGTCTGGTCCAGCTATTCCGGTGACGGAACATCCCAGATCGGTTTGAAACAGTTTCCGCACACCTTCTGCCATTTGACGCGCAGTCCATTCACTTACCGCACCATTTTGGGTGATGGTGTCTTCTTGCACGCCAAGAATACTGATTTTTGAATCGTTGCTGTATGAAACAACAGCGCCCTCAAAAAAACGGGAAGCGCCGGGTATTTGTGTAATACGATGCGAAATCAACCCGCCTGTACAGGATTCGGCAAGAGAGATAGATATCTCATGAGTGAAGAGTAATGTACCCAGTTCTCTTGGAAGTTTCTCATAAGCTTCAAGTGAGTCACCCATGGGATGCCTGCCTCCAGCATATCAGGAATTCTTAACAGGTTCGATTTTAAGAATTTTGTAGTGGAACTCTTCATCTGTCGATTTGAAATTAACTGCATCTCCAGTTGCCTTGCCGATAATGCTTTGCGACAGGGGAGCAAGATACGATATAATACCATTATCAGGATCGGAATCCCATACCCCCATAATTGACAGAATTTTTTCTTTGTTGGTGATTAAGTCCTTCAAATGGACTCTGGTTCCTATTGAAACTCGTTTAGCGTCAATGTGGTCAAGATCAATAAGGCGAATTTTTTCAAGCATGGCTTCCAACTCTGATTTTTTGCGCATCAGGCGAGCCTGTTCTTCTTTAGCGGCTTTATACTCAAAATTTTCGCGAAGGTCGCCATGTTCACGGGCAATACTGATATTATGCGCGTTCTGTGGAATAAGGACATTCATGATATGATTAAGTTCATCTTGTTTTTTCGTGAATGCCTCATGCGAAGAGTAAATGACGTTTGACTTAACTTCCTCTGTTTTCATCAGTTCCTTTACTTCAGGACAGGCAAGGATGAACTTTGCAATTAACGTTTGTTTTTCCATTTTGTCCAGAGAACTGCATTCCATTACTGTTTTAGCCACATGGAGCATGTTCTGGGTTGTGCTGGTTTTTGATAGTTGAACCACAAACTCTACCTGGTTTTTAAATATATAGTCTTTGATCTTGCTGACAATGCGTTCATTACTGTCAATAACGCCGGAATGATGCAGATCCATCAGGTCAATAAGCTTTTCAAGCAGAATAATATCGCAGAAATCAGCCAATAATGAGCTGTATTTTTTATTCCATAAGTTCTTTGCTATCCAGAACAACAGGTCTTCAGCGTCACCAATGAGGTCATAACCAACGTGCAGGCTGTTCAGTATTTCCTGTTCGCAATCGTTATTATCTAGCAGTGCATCCATAATCCCGTCGATCGCTTCAAGGTTAATCATAGTGAGTAATTCAAGGTAAACTTGCGGCCATGTATCAGGAAAAACGTTTTTGACGTCATTCAATGCATTGCGTTGGTAGTCGTTCTTATCAATGCCGCAAATAGCGGAACTCACAGATTTTGATTTTTTCAGGATGCTTTCAACGGTATGTTCAGTTTTGGTTATGGCTTTTTCACATTGCGGTGCAAGGCTGAGCAGAGTGTAATATGTCTCCAGAGCAAGAGATGAGTGAGCATCAATAGTGTTGTTGATTGTGTTTGATAAATCATTTGCAATTTCATCAAGAGCCTCATCGCTCAGCATGTCCTGGCTTTGTTTCTTCAATTTTGTTGATACGAAGTTAAGCTTGTCTTTAATATCATGCAAATCGTTATATTTTTTCATGACTTTTGTATCGATTGAAACTGGTTTGTCCATAAGTTTAAAAGAGCGTTTTTGTTTCTCGGGGATAACAATGTACTGGTCTGTTTTTATCAGGTTTTTGGTCTTATCCCACCATTTTTTCCAGTTTTTTTCGCCGATGATATCAAGTGCAAGTGCATGCGTGATATCATCCAGTGACGCCTGATGATCCGGAAAGCTCCGCAGTACAATCTTGACCAATTCTACGGGATCGGTTTCAGCCAATTCCTTAAGGTGGTTTATATCTTTGTATTTCATGGCTGATATGTTTTGAACATCGATTTTCATAAGTGCATTGACTGCAAGGCCAATATCCATGCGATGGTTCTTTTTTGTGTAAAAGTCAATAGTCATATTTTTTGAAAGAAAGTCGATGTCGCGTATGAGCCCTATGCCCCAGCTGTTATGCTTACAGAAATCATTTACTTTAAAGGCGGTTAGTATATCCAGCTCTTTTATGCAGTCAACAAGGTTAAATACTGTATCACCGAGATGGCACACTTCAAAAATCGTGTCCAGATTCGGAAAGTCGCTCAGTATCTGGCGGTAATATCCGACGATCTTATCCACGGTTTCTTGGTCATGAGGCAACAGCTCAGCCATACGCTTCATTATTGCGGTTGCTTCCTGATACATATCATTTTCAATCAGATGAGAGAGGCTCATGGCGAGCAGGGTATTGGCTTGTTTTTCGTAGTTTTTCTTTGCGAATTCGCGGCTAAGAGAAATAAAAAGTTCGGTTTCTAGGGGATCTTCTTCAATAAGCTGGAGCCAAATATCTTCGGCTTCATTCAGCAGGTTTTTACTGAGGAGATCTTTGATTTCTTTCGTGTAAATACTGATCATATTGAATTCTTCTAACGTTTAGATTTCAGGGTTTAGAATAAATATAGCAATGTGTAGGTAAATATATTTTTTGAGCCCAATGAAAAAACATTATAGCATCTTTGCCTTCATCGTAAAGACAAATATTCGGGATAAGTCGTCTTTATACAAGAGATTTCAGTCGAACCAGCAGTTTGCGCAAATCTGTTTTGATTTCAACCGGTATGGAAATAATATCATCGGCTTTACGGTCGAGCCTTTCTAGTGCCTGTATAAAAGTTGAAAGCACTTTTTCGTCCTGTTCGGGAGATGACATATCAGTTTCGTCATCCGCGCGATCAATAGTTGAAATAAAGTCGTTATAGCGTTTTTTGAGTTGACGGTCAGTGCATCCTTCTTCAAATACAGCCTGCTTAAATTCATTATACTTATCTTCAGTAACATTTTCATCGTCCTTGACGTTAGCAAGCATGTGGATTGTGTTAACGTCAGGAAGCTCTTTTTTTATTTTATTTTCTTTGTACTCGCTAATAAGTTTAGGTTCATGAACTTTCAAAAAATAATATGAAGTTGTCAGTTTTTCTGCGGTTTTCTTCTGAATGCCGATCTCCTGAGAACAGTATCTCTCAAACGATTTATACCCCCATTTCTTGAAGTCTTCGCTTTTAAAAACTTCGTGCAGTTTTTCACCGAGGCTGATCCATGTCGTTTTGAAATTCAACGCTGTTTCAAGTGTTTGATACCGTAGTGTCCCGGGTTCAAGATTTGCAAGTTTGCCGCTCATTTTTTCTATGACTGCAGTGGCAGGGGTGTTATCCATAACTATTTCTCCTTAATTTCATTTGTTTTTTCTTATATAAGTGATTGCGGTACTTTTTGTAAATAAAATCTTTAGGCAATAACTTAAATTCGTTTTCAGAGCTTTATTTCTATGCTATTGTTTAATGATAATTGATGAAGGAGAAAAGTATGATACAAAAAACAATAATTTGTTTAAGCTTATTTATTATTATCTGTTTCCAAACAGGGTGCGGCAGAAAAGAATCTGCTCCAAAACCTCAGGCGGATTTATCTAATGAGCCTATGGTTCTGGAGAAAGTATCGGAAGTTGAGTCAGGAATATCCCGCCTCTTTCCGGATGCCAGTCAATATATATATCCTAATTCTACGATCGGGTTTCAGGACACTATCAAAGATAACGACGACGCTCCTGATCTGGTGCAACATATTTCCGCTCATATTATGCTGGAATCGTCGGACGATATTGAGATTGTTTATGAATATTATAAACAGCTTATTCCCGAGGATACTTTCACCATAAAACATAAACATGGAAAAATACAAGGCATTTATTGCACCTATTTTTCACCTCATCCTCATAATGTGAGTATGGATAATGTTACCCAACTGACAATAACTCAGCCCTCACGTAATTTTTCCGATGAAATGCTCTCTTCGCAGATAAAAGTTCTCAAACAACAAAGGGACCAATATGAGAAAATGTTTAAGCTTCAGGAAGAAAAATATGCCAATATGCCCAATGACACACCAAAAGACGGGCTTCAGAATATCAAGTCTCTTATTGACCGAATAGATTTACAGGTTGCTGTACTGACCAACAAAACTACTCTTATTAATGTTCTTTTGTCCGTTGAACCACGGGAGATTGATATACCTGTAAAAACTATTGAATTACCTCTGCCTGATAATGATTCCCTTTCGCTCGACAATGATTCACAGACACCTGAGTCAGACAATCAATGACAGTGTCTTGTTCGGTAGTAATGGCGAGGCCTGTAATATGAACGGTCGTAGTAGCGGTTATGATAATAATGATGACCCCTCCTGTAATAAGGACCGTGGTAAGGGCGATCTATTATTATCACATCAGGAACTTCATAATAAGAACGGTAATATGTTCGGGGGTGATAGTAATAGCCGTCATACATAGTTTCATACACAAGGCCTGCACCGACCACACCGGTTAGTATTTTACCGACAGTAGCCCATTCCCTGTCTCCTGAATAGGCAGGAACAGAATAACTCTGTACACCGATGAAGGTTGCTAAAACTACTGCCGTTATAAATAATTTTTTTCTCATATTGAACCTCCATAATTTGGATAATTTTATTCATCAGAGAGTTTTAAAATTATTTCTATTTATGATATTGACGATTTACAAAATGAAATATTCATCGATTATGAGGTGCTAAAAATTACTTCTGATGCTGGCGTTCAGTCTGTTCCAGCAAGTCTGCTTTTTCAGTCAAGGCTTTCCCATAGTTTTTTTTACCAAGCAAATCGCAGTAAACAGCGCATTGCCGGAGCAGGGCAGGATTCGCATGATCTTTTTGCATGAAATTCTCAAGCAGGGAAATGGCAGTTTGTGTTTTTCCTGATGTTGTATAAAACATTATCCCTGTCACCAGAAGTGTATCGTCATCGGGATGTGCTGTGAGTCCGTTTTCAAGAACAGGCCTTGCTTCAGCATTACGGTTCAGTGCAACTAAAGCATTGACAAGCAAAGCATATGCATCAGGATAGTGTTGTGTTGATTTCAGTATCCCGTATAATACCTCCACAGCAGAGTCCATTTTGTTATGAATGAAATATAGTGAAGCAAGATTAATTTTTAGTGTTGTCGCATCAGGATATTTAGCAATACCTTCTTTAAGAATGGATTGCGCTTGTTCATATTGTCCCTGTGCGTTCAAAATGCTAAACAATAAAAGATAATTTTCCGGGTGGTCAGGATACATTTTCATCAACTGTCGACACATTGCCTGTGCCTGTGCATTATTGCCGGTGAAATGATATAATTTTGTTATCGCGTAACCTGTTGCCCAGTTTCGATGGGTTTCCAGATGCTTGCTAAAAAAAGCGATACCGTCATATGGTTTGTTGGTAACAGTATAGTATTCAAGCATATTAATAATTGCCGGCATATAATCAGGGTCGTGCTTCAGCGATAACTCAAAGTAATGCAGGGCATTTTTGTAATCATGGTTATTCAAATACATTGTGCCAATATTGAAGTATTCCTGATGAAACCGGGGAGTGTGTGTACCGAAAAAATTATTGTTTGCCAGAAAAAGCAGAGGAATCGTAAACAGCACGACACGCCATTTTCTTTTGTGTACAGCGTCGGATAAGTAATACCAGCCGGATGCGCCAAGAAGTATAAAAAAAGGTATTGCCGCGTACTGAAATCTGCAACTGTGGAAAAATATAAGCGAAACCAAGAGGTTTGCTGTTGGAATGACTGTCAGAACAAGTATATCGCGGCTTGATTTTCTTAATGAAAAGAATCCTAAAAAAGCAAACGCGAGAATTAATCCCAGAGGAAAACATATTATTTTATTAAAAAACAGAAAATAAAGCAGAATGGACTCATTTCGTAAAACATAGATGTCTTTCTGATTTGTAATATAGCCGCCATTAAAAAAAAGGAGACACTTTTTTATAACTAACCTGCTGAATTGAAGTTTGTTGTGAACAATAAAAGAAACCGCTTTTCTTTTCCAGAACCGCGAAACTTCATCAAGATTTTTGGTATTCATCTCTTTGAGGGCGTTCAACACACCGGTTATAGTTATTTCAGTTACATGATAGCGTCGCGCTTCGGGATGATCTGCAAGGACATAGGGATAATCATAGAAAACCGGATTCCAGCCGTCAGCCTTGTCATTATTTCCAAGATAGAAATTTATCGCCGCATTGACAGATACATGATTTTTTTCGATTGGAATAAATAATCCCGGATGGGAAGCTATCCATCCTATGCATATCCAGACAGGAATTGTTGCCAGCAAGGCTGTAAACAATTTTTTGCGGGATAAGATAAGCGCTCCCATCAGCAGAGGTATTCCAAGAACAAGATCCGGTCTGAGGATAAAGGCGATTCCGTAAATACCGCTTGCTATGATACAGAACAGGATACGTTTGCGGGGCTGTTCAGTCTTGAGCGCTAAAGAGAACAAAGATAGTGCGCCCAGCACAAAAAATGATGAAAATGCCTGTTCAGTAAGTTCGCCCTCGAAAAACACTGCCGGAATGTAGAACGAATAGATCAGCACAGCCATAATAGCTGTCTTTCTATCCAGCAGTTTGTTCCCGATAGTGTATATCAGTAAGCCGTTTAGAGCTCCGGTCAGCCATTGTAATATCTGAACTGAACGGATACTTGTTCCAAATATATAATAAAGCCACGATAGTACGATGGAATAATATGGGGGGCGGAAAATAGTGTATGGCTGGTAGGAGCCGTTGAGTATATCAAGAGCAAATTGATGATTTGCGGCTCCCAATAGCAGAGGATTGGCAAAATATGGGTTGCTTCGTATGGTGAGGTAATACACTATACGTAATAGAAACGGCAAACAAAGCGTAATGACTAACCCATACTTTTTTATGAATGATTTAAACAAAGAAAAACTGGATGTTGTGTTCATGAATCGGTATTATATGTCAGGAAGGATCATGACACAACTTGTTTTATATAAGAATATTGATTGAGAGAAAATTCTATGATTAACCTTTCAGGGGTATCAAAACGTTTTGGTACGAAACTTCTGTATGAAAATGTCTCCATTGCCTTAAAACCGGGCGAGAAGATCGGGCTCGTGGGGGCGAACGGCAGTGGGAAGTCTACTTTACTGAATATGGTTTCAGGGAAAATCACTCCTGACAGCGGCGATGTTATGCTTACCCGTGGTTTTAGAATTGGATTTCTTGAACAGGAATTTGAATCACCTGGGGATAAAACTGTTATTGAGGAAGTCAAGGGTACTTTCCTGAAGCATGAGAAAGTTATTCAGGATCTTAATGAACAGATGGCTAATACCCCTGACCAGCAATCGTTACAGCAATTAATGCGTAAATATGAGGACGTTGAACACGCTTTTGAAACAAGAGGCGGCTACGACCTTGAGGCTACGTGTCGTAAGGTCCTTGGCGGACTCGGTTTCTCAGATGAGATGATGCGCCGCAACTGTTCTCAGTTCAGCGGCGGGCAGAAGATGCGCATAGCTCTTGCCAAGCTTCTGGTTGAGCACTTGGATTGCATTCTGCTTGATGAGCCTACCAACCATCTTGATCTTCCGGCGATCATGTGGTTTGAAGAATACCTCAAATCATATACTGGATTGATAATCATGATTTCCCACGACCGGTCATTACTGAACAATGTAAGTAATAGAATCGTGGAAATCACCGGACAGCAGATATATACCTATGAAGGCAATTATGATTATTATATTGAGGAAAAGGCTAAACGTTTGGAACTCATACAAAAAGCCGCTAAACTGGAACAAAAGGAGCGTATGAAGATCGAGCGTTTTATTGAACGGTTCAGGTACAAAAATACCAAAGCCAGTCTGGTGCAAAGCAGAGTCAAACAGCTTGAGAAGCGCGAGACTACCGAAATTCCGCTGGAGGAGCATTTCATAGACTTTAAATTCCCGCAGCCTGATCGTTCAGGATATGAAGTCGTTAAATTGGAGAATATCACGAAGTCATTTGGCCGGACAGTTGTATTAGAGGGTTTTTCAGGAACTTTTTTGAGAGGAGAAAAGATTGCTGTTACCGGGCGTAACGGTACAGGTAAATCAACATTATTGAAAATAATCACGGGTGAATTGGAGCCTGACTCCGGTACAGTAAAAAAAGGCATGAGGGTTACTATCGGATATTTTTCCCAGTTTTACGCTGAACAGCTTGATCCGAATAACACTATTATGGAAGAAATGGACAAACTGCGAGGAACCAAATCTCCGACTGACGTTCGTAAAATCCTTGGACGGTTCTTTTTTTCCGGGGATGAAGTATTTAAAAAAATCGGTGTCTTGAGCGGCGGAGAAAAGTCTCGGGTATTAATGGCAAAATTATTTTTGTCCGATGCAAATATGCTTATCCTTGATGAGCCGACCAATCATCTAGACATTGGGACTCAGCGGGTTTTGCTGGATGCTCTTGACGATTTTACAGGTACTATTTGTTTTGTATCGCACGATCGGCATTTCATTAATAGTATTGCGACACGATTGATCTATTTTGATACAAACCTGATAGATGAATATCCGGGGACGTTGGATGAATATTTACAGTCACGTCAACCCGACAGTTTGGAACCAAAATATGCCTCTGTCAAAGTTACCAATGAACGCAAAGAACGCAAGCGGCAGGAGGCTGAAGAACGCAATCAGCGATTTAGCATACGAAAGCAATATGATGATGCTATTGAACGTATCGAAGAAGAGCTTGAATCGTTGATGCGGGAGGAAAATGAACTGACACAAAAGCTTGCAGATACTTCACTTTATAAGAACCCTGACAATGCCCGCCAAGTGAATGAACGTTATCAACAGGTTCGCGACCGCATTGAAATTCTTACCAGCGAGTGGGAAAAAAATTCGTTGGAACGGGAAAAATTTCTCTGATTGCATCTCGTTCCTCCAAATTTTATTCATTCACGAGACAAATTGTGGTCAATTATTTCGATATATAGCCGATATTCTAAGTAGATACTTATTAAAGGATAGAGTTTATCGGAGTCGAATATGCGCATCTCAAACAGTGTTAAATTCATCACTGAAGACGGAATTGTGCTGTATAACAACAGCCGGATCACTCTTTTTGATACAGAAGCATACCAGAGCCTTTGGCAGGATATGGTTAACAATCTGGGCCTTAGCACTGCCAGAGAGGTATTTATGCGTTTTGGGTATGCGGCGGGATATTGTGATGCGCTTAAAATACGCGAACAACTTCATCATGATAAGGCAAAAAAGAATGAATGGCTTGAGTATGCGCTTGAATTGATTAATGTACGCGGAATAGGCAAAATCAAGGTTCATAAGTTTGCCTATGATTCGGATACTCATTCTTTTAGCGCAGAACTGGAAGGATTTAATACCTTTGAAGCTGAACAGCATCGTCTTCGATTCGGTTTCCATATAGCGCCTTCATGTAATTTTCTCTCCGGATATTTATCAGGATTTGCCTCAATGCATACTTCAGTGGAAATATTTTTCCATGAAGTGTCCTGCATGGGGAAAGGGGACGCTCATTGTTATTTTATAGGCAAGCCGTATCGCGACTGGCCGCCTGACATTCGCTTATGCCTTCAGGAATCAGTTGCGACTACGGAAGAGCTTAAATTCCAAAAAGTTGTGCAGGAATTACGTCAATCTGAATCAAAATACCGAGACCTTTTCGACCATGCTCCGGTCATGTATTTCTCTATTGATAAAACCGGGATTATTCTCGACTGCAATGCGACAGGATGCAGGATGCTTGGTTATCTGCGTGATGAGATCGTCGGACAAAACATGTCCAACTTCATGACAGATTATAACGAAGAAAAATTCTGGGACACCGTTCTGGAGAGCCTGAATATAAAGAATCTTGAGGGAATTTTTAAACGTAAGGATAAAACCAATATTTACGTTTCCATAGACGCTGTGGCGTCGATGGATGAGTTTGGCGAAATTGAACGTATCCGGTGTACAGCAATTGACATTACACAGCGCACTATACTGGAAAGACAACTGAAAGAGCAAAACCGTATACTTGAAAGGATCAACAAGACTGACCCACTGACCAAACTTTTTAACCGGCGTTACCTAATGGATATGCTTGAATCTGAATTTGAAAAGGCTGACCGCTATGGGTTTCCTCTGTCAGTCATTATTATTGACCTCGATCGGTTCAAACAGGTAAACGATTATTTTGGGCATCAGGTTGGCGATGGAATGCTGCGAAAAATTAGCATGCTGATTAAGAAGAATGTCCGAAAAGGGGATATCGCCGCTCGTTTCGGAGGTGAGGAGTTTGTCGTGGTTGCGCCGCATACTGAACTTAACGGCGCATTTGATCTTGCTGAGAAAGTGCGTACCATTGTTGAAAAAGAAGGTAAACTTGAAATAGAAAAAGATGTTATAATTAATATAACCGCCAGTTTTGGAGTTTCATGTTATCACAAAAATAATTTTGTCAGCCTGAATACATTCCTCCAGGCCGCGGATGATGCCCTGCTCAAATCAAAACGTAATGGCCGCAATAGAGTTATGGTCAGCGATGCAAATGCTTATTCCTGAAAATTCCCCGGAACCACCCTCACTGTGTTGGTGTTAGATTTTTATGGTACGCTATAATTTAATTTGAAAAGTCTTTAATGATGGTTTATAATATTAGAAAACGAATAGCAATCTCTAATCAGAGTTGTTTATGGTGCAGAAGACGCTTAAAATTAAAGCAAAAGATTGTGCTTCACTTACTCTCGGTTCTTTTTCCGAATTACCGATTCATTCTCGTACAGAGCTTGTTGCTCACCATTTTTGTTTTAAACGTCGACGCCTCAATAAAGATGTCCTTGATGCTTATCTCCAGCATGTAACCCCCGAACTGATTCGTGATGTGTTGACGTTGTGTTCTGACACGGAAACTCAGAAGAAGTTTTTCAGGGCTATGAAAAATATTCGTACTGAAACGCTCAATGCATTTCTGAAAAACAATACCAAGAAGAATGTGTTCGAGACGATTAACCTTTTAAAACTTGAGGATCGGAGGAAGATTTCGCCGGATATTCTCTTACAGTTAAAACCTGCTCAGCTTTCGGAATATATTAACGATCATTTTTCTTCCTTCGGCAAATTGCCTAACCGTTTTTTTCCCGCGACAATAAAATCACTTGATCCGGAAGCTATTGTGACTATTTTTCAGAGTATTTCCTCTGAGCATATAGGAGCCTTTTGCAAAGCGGTATGCAAAAATGATTGTGCTGTTTTTTCTAAACTTTTTGGATTCA
This sequence comes from Candidatus Auribacter fodinae, assembly GCA_003599815.1. Taxonomy (GTDB): domain Bacteria; phylum Auribacterota; class Auribacteria; order Auribacterales; family Auribacteraceae; genus Auribacter; species Auribacter fodinae. The sequence goes on along the minus strand of QZJZ01000062.1, from coordinate 10,902 downwards.
ATAAAATACAGGTTCTTCTTGAGGGAATTAAGGGAAATATTGGTTTAAGTGTTGTCGAAAAAGGCGATTTTCTTATTCGATGTGATAAGATTAATAAGCGTAACGTTATTCTTGTGCATGCATCTCTTTTTCAAAACAGTGCTCTATTAGGGCTTGAATTGGAATTACAGCTTTATTTTATCAAGTTGAAGCAGAGAAAGCATATTGATGTTGCCATCGAACCATTATTTCATGATATTAAGCTCTTGCACTTCCTGTTGAACATGCCATCGAAATTATTGAAATCAACAGAACAGTTTATAAAAAAACACGTTGAATATGATTCAGGCTATTTATACCGGTACATCGCTGAAAATGATTTCAGGGCGCTATGTAAAGTTACTGCGAACCAGTATAATAAAATTATGCAGGGTATTTTTGACCTTTTTTATGACCAATTTGCTGACGAATATGCGAAAGGTCAGAAAGATGATCCCGTATTCAAGAAAAATGTACGCAAACAGCTTGCTTGCAGGTTAATAGAATATCACTTGGAAGACTCGGATGAGATTGAGATCCCGTTTTTATTGCAGTTTGACTCCTATCTGGATGCCGATGGAAGAACACTGTTGGGGTATTACCGGAATAATGGGCTGAACATTGAGATACGTCCCACCATTAAGCAGTTTTCGAATTCGTTTGTGCGATTCCGTCCGCGGTTTTCAGGCATGTACGATGTATTCAAAATAAATTCCAAAGGCAAAGTTCTTGATTTTGTTCCGGTAAATTATATTCTTGCAGATTCAAAATTTCAGCATTTGTCTCCGGGATATGCTGTCGCGTGCTATCTGAAGGGTAAGCCGGTTAAGCCTCTGACATTCAGGACTTACTTAACTTCTGATTCCAAGTTGTATTTTGGAAAAATAGATAACGAAGTCATTCAGACACTCATAAGTTATCTTGAGGGAACGACCCCTGTAGAATGTTTGGTAAAGCGGAATGAGGATTATTATAGTTTACAGATTTATCTTCTTAATACGCATAGCGGTAAATATGAATTCAATACTCCAGTGCGGATAATAGATCTTAAGACCGAGAAACCCTATTTTAAGAATATTACACATGATTTTAATCCGTCTTATTTCCTTGAAATGGATAAAAACGCGTTTAATAACACGCTTCAGTACTTTAAAAAAGATTATTTTATCACGTTTTACGATACTCTTACCATTGACCAGAAAAAACAGATCTTTGAGAAACTTACTCAGCAGGGTGAGGATGCTTTTATTGATCGGCTTGGTGAAGAGCGGTTTAATGAAGAACTTGAAAAATTATCGTTTACTTTTGGCGATGATCTTGACCTTATAGATGATTTCATGGGTGACAGGGGTGGTATGGAATCGGCTGAGTATATAGAAATTGCTGATGGGCGGCGTAAATCGGATTTCCATGTTCAGGATGTCCCTGACCTTGACGATGATTCTTATTTTGCGATGCGGGAGTCCGCCCGGCTGGATGAATTCGGATTTGATTTTATTTCATACCCGCCTGAATTAACATTTAAAATCAAAATGGAAATTCTCGCTAAGATATATGAAAGTTTTCCACAGGATTTACGGCGCTATATAAAAATTCATGCCGCTGAAATTGATGACGAAATGCAGGAAAAAATAAACTCTATTGATCCAAGACTGCTTGATGGAGTACCGCTTGAAAAAGCATACGCTGTTCGCCGTAATCCGGTCAAGCGGGCATTTATTAATGACTTGATAAAATTTCTCGAAGATAAAATATCCTATGATACTATCAACGAAATGATTGTGTATTTGCGTGACAGCTCAATACGTATTTACCACAATGACTTGAGTAGTCAGTTTATCGTCCGGTCAGCCGTGGTTGACACAATCGCGGCGATATCCGGGTTAGAACCGCGTATTTTGATTTCTTCTCTATCATTGCACATTAGTGATAGTTAGCATGTCAGTTCTTTCAGAAATAAAAGTGCAAATATAACCAGTATTCCCCCGCAGAGCATTATTATCCAGCGATATACGTTGGGAGAAATTAGCTTTTTGCTTTTTGCAAGGCTAATGGATACGAAAGTATACCACGCAAGATCTGCAATTATATGCCCGCTAAAGAATATAGCTAATCCGATTAAGCCCGATTTCTGTGCGGAAATGATTAAGCCGCCGCCAACGGTCAGCCACCATAAAGACCAGTATGGATTTGTGATGCTCATGACCAGCCCTCTGATAACCATCCACGAGCAGGAGGATTGCTGAGGCGTATGTTGCAGTGCATGGGTATTTCTGGCGTTGAAGATCATTGAAATGCCGAAAAAGAATAGTACCGCACTGCCGAGTAATGCGATAGATTTTATGATGACCTGAATATTCATAATGTATGTTAGCCCCATCGCGATCAATGCTACTATTATGAGTTCAGGAATGGCGTGGCCCAAGGTCATTAACGGCCCGGCTTTGCTTCCGTTCCTAAGGCTTTCATTCATAACGGCGGCGAGAAGAGGACCGGGCATTAAAGCGCCGGAAAGAGCAATTATAAAAGACATACTGAATAATGAAATGAGATCCATATCCCTCGATTAGTGGACATTAAAAAATTTCGATACTACATCGGATAATTTGGATTGCTGGATAGGTTTAAAAATATATCCATCCATGCCGCATTCAAGGCATTTTTCACGGTCTTGTTTTCGGGCGGGGATAATCATCCCGATAATCGGAATGGAATGGTCTTGTACTTCTGATTGATTATAACGAATCATTCTTGTCGCCTCAAATCCGTCCATGTCAGGCATGTTCACATCCATCAAGACCAGATCGTACGGAGTGGTCTCAAGTGATTTTATCGCCTCAAGGCCATTTGCCACGCCGTCAGCATGATATCCTATTTTCTCAAGCTTTTTTATCACCGTTTGTTGTGTAGCCACATTATCTTCAGCGACCAGAATGCGTTCCTTGTGGAACGTTGCGTTGCTTGCTTCGCCGTCATAGATGAATGAATCTTTTGCTCTCACTTTTCGTTGCTGTTTTATCAGTGCTTCCAAACATTCAAAGAATTGTGTGTATTTTAAAGGGCGAGTAAGGTGCGCAGAATACCCTTCTTTCTTGAGCTCGTCTACTTTCCATAGTTGATCAACAGGTGTAATATTTACAAAGAGAGTGCTGTCGAAAAGCGATGCGGTTTTTATAAGATTCAGAAAATTAGGATTTGTTTTAGCGACGGAAGAATCAATCAGAGCTATGTCTATTGGTCTATTCTGATCACGATACTGGCTTAATATTTCGGTTACTTGTGTCTGAGAGTCAGCCTGAGCGCACATAACATTGCATTTTTTGAGTAGTGAACATATATGCTGGCGATTGGTTTTTACTGTGTCGGCAACAAGGATGGTTTTTTCGGTAAAATTTTGTATATGAGATAAAATTGTTACTCGCGTTCCCTGCTGTTTATCAAATGGAGCTGTAAACCAGAACGTACTCCCTTTGTTCTCTTTTGTTTCTACACCTATTTGTCCGCCCAGAATATCGACTAAACGTTTGGCAATTGCCAGCCCTAAGCCAGTACCGCCAAAACGGCGTGTCATTGATGGATCTGCCTGATTGAAAGCGCCGAATACGTTTTCCTTTTGATCTTCAGGAATACCGATTCCAGTATCTTTCACTGAAAACAAGACGATAACAGAGTCTTTATCCTCATTCTCTACGGATATATGAAGAGTAACCTCTCCTTCCTGAGTGAATTTTACCGCGTTATCTATCAGATTGGTCAGAATTTGCCGTATCCTGCCAGGGTCGCTTCGTAAATTCAGAGGGACATCATGATCTATGGTATAAGAAAAATTGAGGCTCTTTTTGTAGGCTTTTATTGCGAGTAAATCAATCATTTCTTCTATAACCATCAGGAGATCAAAATCAAGATTCTCGACATCCAATTTACCGGCCTCGATTTTTGAGTAATCGAGAATATCATTTACGATGGCGAGAAGAGCATTTGATGAGTTCCGGACTGTCTCAACAAAATGACGTTGGTCTGGCTGTAATGATGTTTCAAGCAGTAATCCTGTAAATCCCATGACGCCATTGAGTGGAGTTCGTATTTCATGGCTCATGCGTGCGAGGAAATCGCTTTTTGCGGCATTTGCGATTTCAGCCTGTTTCGCCATATGCTCAGCGTGCTTGATAGCTCGCTTCAATTCGATATTCATTGCTTCTGCGTTTTCTTTGGCGCGTTGTAATGCCCGTTCCTGCCGTTTACGCTCGGTAATATCAACAAATACTGATATAAAACATTCCTGCTCGCCTAAGTTTATCGATACACCATACAGAAGTCCGTCAATTTTTCTGTGGTTTTTAGCACGAAACTGTATTTCATAATTGCGTAAAAACCGTTTTTTCGTGAGTTCTTCGAGCGCTTGTTTACGGATTTGTTCCGTCATCATATCCAGTTCGATGGATGTTTTTCCTATTACGTCCTCACGTTTAAACCCAAGCGTTTTCAAGAAACTGGAATTGACTTCAATAAACCGTCCTTCCTCAGTGGTGCTGATTGCCATAGCCATCGGGTTTACTTCAAACGCTTTTAAAAAACGCTCGTTGAGTTCTCTGATTTTTTCTTCAATTAGTTTTCGTTCAGTAATGTCTTCTCCAGAACCGACAACAAATTCCACCTGCCCATATTCGTCGAGTTTCGGCGTTTTGGTAATGCGTAAAAGGCGTTTTTCTCCATGAGCATTTGTGAGCCATTCCTCGGTATGTATCTGATGACGGTGTTTAAATATTTCATAGTTTCCTGCTACACAGATGTCAGCTTCATCTTTTGGGAGTACATCGTAGATGTCTTTGCCTTGCAGGTCGTGTTTGGTTTTACCAATGAAATGGGCATGTGCGGCATTTACTGCTCCATAAGTTCTAATATTCGTTAAATACCAGATTTGTGTCTGAATATTGTCGAGCAGTATATCTTGCTCTTCTGTTTTTCTGCGCAACTCTAATTCAGCTTGTTTGCGGTCAGTGATGTCAATAGCAGTAGATGCCAAATATAAAGGAGTGCCGGTATCGTCACGTATAATCACGCCATTCATTAACATGGGGAATTCAGTCCCGTCTCTTTTGCTATGCCATATTTCTTTTGCGTTGAATCCGTTGGTTTCGAGAGGGTTTATTAGCGACAACATATCTTTTATCTGATCTTCAGTATGAAAGAGCCGCAGGTTTTGTCCAATGGTTTCCTGCACAGTAAAACCGTGTACTTCCGCAAAGTATTGGTTGACATAGTGAAATCGGCCGTTAAGGTCACTGATTACAACACCATAGTTCGCATTGTCAGAAATTATTTTAAATTTTTTTATTTCTTCTTCCATCTGTTTTCGTTCGGTAATATCTACCATAATTCCGACGACACCGGTTATCCTGCCGCTTGTGATGTCTGTGAACGGTGCTTTGTGCACTACGACTTCACGCATAATTCCCTCAGCGTTTGCGATAGAACCTTCTACAATTTGAAGCTCTTTCTTCTGCAGAAGCTTGGAGTACATTTCCTTAAAAAAGACAGAAACATTTGGATTGAATAAGGAATTGACGGTTTCTCCTATAATTTTGTTGCGCGGTAATCCCGTAAATTTTTCGAATGCGCTGTTGCATCCCTGATATTTCCCCTCCAGATCCTGATAAAAAACCGGAGTGGGGATTGTATTAATTAGTTCCTGCAGGAACAACTGATTTTTCTTTTGTTCGTTCTCTGCTTTTTTTCGTTCGGTTATGTCGCAGACAAATGCTCCAATATGAACCGGAGCGCCTGAGACATCTTTAATTACCCAGATGGTTAATAAAATAGGGAACACAGATCCATCTTTGCGGATAAATTCCTTTTCGTAAGAACCTGATCCTGATTCAATGAATTTTGGTATCAGATTCATTTCCACCTGGAGCCATTTCTGTGGAGTTATATCTGATGGTGTCATCTTTTTCAACTCATCCAGCGAGTACCCGATCATATTCTGGAATGCCTTGTTTGCATCAATGATATTGCCGCGCTGATCGGTTATAACGATTCCGTCGGGAGATGTATCAAACAGAGACCGGTATTTTTCTTCACTTTCCCGTAAGGCAAGTTCGGCATTGCGACGGTCTGTTGTATTTCTGCAAACGGTCATGTAGCTCTGAATTTGATTATTGTCGTTTATAACAGGGGTAATGGTAGCGTCATACCATTTAATTTCCCCATTCGATAATAAAGGATACTCTATATGTGCACTGTCTCTGGTTTTAGAAACAGTATCCAGAGCATTTAGTATCAGTTTTGAAAGGTGTACTGGCAGAACCTCAGAGAATTTCTGTTTAAGAAATTGTTCAGGAGGGAGAAAGAGGTCTTCTCTCAGCGGATTCTGGTAAAAATCGACAAAAACGCCATTGGTATCGATAACAAAAACAAGGTCTTCCATAGAGTTAAGCAAAGAACGCATTTTTTGTTCACTATCTCGAAGCGCCTGCTCCATGGTAAACTGTTTGGTGACATCACGCCCTACGGAAAGAACCTCTACAGGTTCACCGCGTTCATTACATATTAAACGGTTTACCCATTGCTGCCATCGTACTTCTCCTGATGGCAATACATATTTTTGTTCGTTGACTCCGACAGGGTTTGAGGGGGTAAGCTGTGCTATATGCCTGTTTGCCTTATCTCGTTCGCCTTCCGTCAAATAAGTCTGGAATCGTTGTCCTATGATGTCTTCTAATTTCAATCCAAAATATTTACAGCAGACTTCGTTGGCATAGGTTATCGTCCCATCGGGTAACCACCGTGTAATTAATTCCGTTTGGTCTTCGACAATGCTCTGGTAAAAAGCTTCGCTGGAATGAATAAAATACAATGTCTGGGGGGAAGGAGGCTTAGACACGTTATCAAGACGCTGTCGCAGTGAACGAATTTCCTCAAGAAGTTGTTCTTTGCTTTTTTCTTCGTCTTTCATATAATAACCTCTGTCAAACTGTCATGGAAAATTAAACTTACAAACTGTTCTTATCAATATAGCTTATTCTCGTGATTAGTAAAAGCATTTTAGATTTTTATTGAAAGATTTCCACAAAAATCATCATCTAAAATAAGAGCCTTTCCAATGAAAAAAAGTCGTATCAAAAATGTTTACAGTTTCTCGTTTATAGTAGCCTGTCTTTCAGTGTCACTGGTGTTACTGCTGAAACATATTTCGCCTTCATTTATAGAAATAGTAAACCTGAAAATACTTGATAATTTTTTTCAGCAGAGAGGAGTTCAGGAATTTTCAGAAGATGTTGTTATCGCCGCGGTTGACGAAAAAAGTATAGCCGCTCTCGGCCGATGGCCGTGGTCTCGTTCTGTTTTGGCGTCCCTTGTGGAACGATTGAATGAGTTAGGCGCGGCTGTAATCGGGTTTGATATGGTGTTTTCCGAACAGGAAAGCGGATTGCAGTCAGATGTGAAAGAGTTAATCTTTAAACAAATAGAAAATGAAATGAAGGATCAGACTGTTGTCCGTTTATTGGTTGGGACAGCTCTTGATACCGTACTGGCGGAGCACGATACGGATAACGTATTCGCGAGGTCTCTTGCGAATGAATCAAAAGTTATTGTCGGGCATTTCTTTTTTGTTTCCCCTGATGAAGTTCGCCATTTACAGAGAAAAGCCACATATCAGGATGACCTCAGACTCCTTCGTAACGATAGAATTTTGCGGGTGTTTGAAAGTGATATCGCCCCTGATGAATCAATATTCTTCAATCCTGTTGGCATCAATGTTAATATCCCTGAAATTGTCAATGCCGCTACCGGGACAGGTTTTTTCAACACGATTCCCGATGCGGATGGGGCGATTCGCCATATGCCGTTGGTATGCAGGTTCGATGGTGATTTTTATCCCAGCCTTTCTTTGCAGATTGCCAGCGAGTATTTGGGTGATCCTATAAAGTTACAGCTCAGTCAATATGGAATTGAACAACTTAGTATTGGACAACGGATTATTCCCGTATCAGCTGGTGGGAAACTTCTCGTTAATTATATAGGCCCTTCTATGACTTTTGCCCATTATTCCATAGCGGATATCTTAAAAACCGGCTTGGAGACAGGTGTTTTCAGAGATAAGATCGTTCTTGTCGGTATCACTGCTACAGGATTATACGATTTACGGGTTACGCCGTTCAGCGCTGTTTATCCCGGTGTTGAAATACATGCCAGTGTCATTGACAATATTCTAAACCAGAAGTATATCACTCAGCCATGGTGGACATATGCCATTTCTCCTTTTATCATCATAGCTATTGGTATACTACTGAGTGTGCTGCTTCCATTTATGCAGCCACTGCGTAGTTGTCTGTTCACGATACTTATTACTTTGCTGGTGATTTGCGGCGCTTATTTATTGTTTCTTAAGCTGAGTGTATGGTATCCGCCTATTTATGAATTATTAACCATCTGGTTTGTGTTTCTGGGGGTAACCTTGACCAAATTTATTATGGAAGAACGGGAGCGGCGTTTTATTAAAAATGCCTTCGGACAGTATCTTTCCGCTCAGTTTGTGAACCAGTTGGTAAGCAATCCTCAGTTATTGAAGCTGGGTGGAGAAGAGAAGGAACTGACTGTCCTATTTACTGATATAGTCGGATTTACGTCAATATCTGAACAATTCGATCCGACTCAACTCGTTACGTTTCTTAACGGATATACTACGCAGATGAGCGACCTGATTATGGAAAATTCCGGCACGATAGATAAATATAGCGGTGATGCAATAATGGCGTTTTTCGGTGCGCCGCTTTTTTTTGAGACGCACGCTCAATCTGCTTGTTATGCCGCATTAGCCATGCAGAGGAAATTAAAGGAAATGCGCACTGAAACAGAAACAAGCGGTATACCTTATTTTGCCACCCGCATTGGCATTAATACCGGTAAAATGGTGGTCGGGAATATGGGATCTGATAATAAATTCAACTACACCGTCATTGGTGATGCTGTGAATCTTGCTTCCCGGCTTGAAGGCACAAACAAGTTCTATAAGACATCAATTGTAATTGGAGAGGACACTCAGCGTAAGCTTGATGATTCCTTTATTACGCGGGAACTGGATAGCGTCAAAGTGAAAGGAAAAACACAACCGGTCCGTATTTTCGAACTTATTGAAATAAAAGAGTTTCTCACAAAAGAGATACTTTCGTTTTTAGAAATCTACCGGCAGGGTATAAAGCTTATTCATGAACGGCGCTGGAAACAGGCCGCGGATTTTTTTGAACAGGCTTTAAAGATCAATCCTGATGACACAGCCGCGCGACTTCATCTATCCCGTTGTCAGGAGTATTGTGTTACCCCTCCTGACCCTGATTGGGATGGCGCATACGAATTAAAAAGCAAATAACCACATCAGAACCTGAAAATTAATGATACTTCGAATACCTGTCGTTCGTATTCAAAATATTCTTCAAGATTAGTTTGCTTATTCGCGTATTGGTAAGAAGTTTCGAGCGCCGTATTGCGGTTAAAATTGTATTGAGTTTTGAACCGCGCCGCGAAATAATTTTCGTCTCTTTCCGCTGTTGAATTATTATAGAGGCTTGCGTCAAAAGGGCTGAAATAACGGTTATAGTAGTCGCCCCGGATAAATAACAGAAGGTTCTTTGTAAGAACCGGCGTCATGAATTCAGCGTATAATCCATTGATTTCGTAATTCCAGTTTGTACCTTCCGCGTCATTGTGCCCATAATCATATCCCAGAGATAACATTCGATGCTCAGGCAGAAGGAATTTAGCGCGTATTCCTGATTCGGAAAAAACAGCGTCCCTGTTAAATAAATATTTCCGCGACTGGGTTCCTCTGTAAAAGAAATCATCAAAGCTGACAAGGGTATGAATGCTCAATTCCAGCCATTTCTGGAGATAAGAACTGACTTCATAACGGATTTGGTTTGCCCGTGCAAATGAATCGCCATTTAAGATGTCTTGCCTGTAACGGTATTCCACGCGGTTGTTAAGGACATATTGGCAGACCGGTAGAGAAAACGATAGAAACGGTCCGACTTTGAAACTGCTTAAATTGTAGCGTTCAAGATCGTTTTCCGTGTGGAAATTCTGATAAAACGATCCGTTTACTCCGGCAGACCAGTTTTTGTCCTGCAGTGCGGCATATTCCACCCATGTGTATGTCAGAAAACGACTGCTGTCTTTGTCCTGTCCTCTGATACCGCCTTTTTGCGGTTCGAGCGCGACGTTCGAATCGTATTGATACCCGAATTTCTGATAAACGCTTAATGGCTTTTGACGGCGAGGCTGTCGCAATGACGCTTTTAAGTCCTTAGCTTTCATGGTATAGGCTGTTTCTGGAAAATCAGTGAGAATAGCGGAAAGTTCTGCGTCCGCCATATCCGTCTGCTTGTTTAGCATGTATGCCTGAGCAAGATAGTACCGTATGCCGACATTTGACATATCATTCGTTTTGGCTTGTTCGAGGAAGTAGACAGCTTTCGCGCCGTTGCGAAGTTGTAAATATGAAATGCCCAGATATTTTAAAGTTTTACTGTCAGAAGGGTTTTTTTGTAGTTCTTCCGTAAATAAAGTGATTGCCTTTGAATAATTCTGGTTGCGGAATTCAAGTTCTGCAGGGCTCAATTCGTACGTTCGGGAAAAAGCTATTGAAGGAGGCAACAGTAATAACATGATGGATAAAATGATCAGTTTTTTCATAGGGGAACCTCGATATATTTGTTTAAAAATAATAGAAAGAGAAAAGTATTAATTTAAGATTATTCTACAAGGCAAGAGATAGTGTCAATAAAAAATTGGCAATCTGTGTGAAGTGAATCAAAAATAATGTAATGCTGAATGTAAACATTGGATATAAACCATAATACTTAATTGCTTAAATATAAGCTAATA
>QZJZ01000098.1 GCA_003599815.1 Candidatus Auribacter fodinae | reverse complement strand
ATAAAAGGAGAGGATGAGAATGCGGTTAGCGCTATCAACAATGTCGGGACCTCCATAACAGGTGTCATTTCTGATCCTGTGTTTGACAGGCTTTACCTTGAGAGCCGGTGGTTATTGACAGAAATCTGATTTTGTCGATCCAGGCGGATGATGATTCTGTGCAGTCTGTAAAGGAGACTTTACTGGAGCAGGACTACAATGAAGATAATTATTATAAAACACAATATCTCATGCTAAATGAACAAATAAAGGTTTATAGAGAGGATATTGCTCTGCTCGAAGACGAGGCGGAGAAAATGCGTACAAAATATGAAGAAAAGATTGCTCATCTTGAGAAGCAAATACAATTTTTGGAAAAACAACTGCGAGAGCGTGAGGAAAAGCTGAACAAGTCACAATTCCCTGAATTAATTATGATTGAACCGGGAAAAGAATTAGAGGTTAATATAAGCTATGTTAAAACCGTTAAAATGCGAGTCAGCGAGGAATTTGGCGGTTATTTTGTTGGGGCTGAGTATACAATATACAACGAATATGTGGATGTATTGCCTGATTTTGAAGTATATTTCTATAATGAAAACGGCTTGAACGTCGGGATGGATGCAGTAGAACGAAAGTATACCCATGTTCAACGTGGTGAACCGGAAACATTAGTTCGTGGTATCCAGATGACAATTACGGATAGTCCGCCTCAATATTTTTATATAAAGATCAAGAAGTGAAACTTTTGTGGATGGGGGCATGATTTAATGGTAAAGGATTACATTTTTGCGTTACGTCCCAAACAGTGGATAAAAAATCTTTTTTTATTTGCCGCATTATTTTTTTCACGCAAGATGGTACATGTTGACTTAACGCTGAAATATATAATCGCATTTTGTTTTTTCTGTTTATTGACCAGCTCAGTTTACCTGATAAATGACATCCATGACAAAGAACAGGATAAAATTCATCCCCAGAAAAAACAGCGCCCTATTGCCGCGGGGAGGATTTCGGTATCGAATGCATGGCGGCTGGCAATAATGATGACTGCCGCCTCATTAACAGGTGCTTTTTTTCTCGACCCCCTCTTCCTGCTCTTATCTCTGATTTACTATATCATGAACATTTTTTATTCGTTTTGGCTAAAACGTATTGTTATTGTTGATATTTTTTGTATCGCGATTGGTTTTGTTTTGAGAGTACTAGCCGGTTCCGTAATTGGTCACATATATATTTCGAACTGGTTACTGATCTGTACGTTCATGCTGTCTCTGTTTCTTGGGTTTACTAAACGGCGCCATGAGCTGGTCTCACTTGATAAGAAAGCAAATCTCCATCGACCTATTTTAAACGAATACAGCACATTTTTTTTAGATCAGATGATAGCTGTTGTTACAACTTCAACAGTAATCTTTTATGTTTTGTATACTGTATCCGCTGAAACGGTTGAAAAATTTCATACTGACCGTTTGCTATATACGACTGTTTTTGTCATTTATGGTATTTTCCGGTATTTATATCTGGTCTACAAGCGGGAGTTAGGCGGGAATCCTACCATTGCATTACTGACTGACTGCCCATTGCTCATTACGATTTTTTTCTGGGTGCTTAGCACCGGATTGATCATTTATTTACAGTAATACTTCTCCTTCTTGTACTTTTCTTTAAGTTTCTTTGTTTAAATCATTAAAAAAATGTTTTAACAGGTTTAAAATCACATCTTTATCGGGTATAATTAAAATAGGCGTAAACATACTGTTTTTTAAGTAAATATGTTATATACAGCATATTTTCTGTGTTATAAATATAAAAAGAATCAATAAATTGTTGGAATATAAAAGAAAACAGGACAATAATAGTAATTATTGGTATACTAATAAGATAATTATACCGATATAAGAAATACATTAGTGTGTGAAATAATCCTGCGGATTTAAAAAAAAGATTTAAGTCCGAAAGGATTTTGTATGCTTATTTGTTATTGTTTGACATAAATTGTTTATCGACAAGGAGGGTACAATGCATCCCAAACGTATTCCCGCCATAATGGCCGGAGCATGTATTGCCTTAGGATTGTTGTGCATACCGTCATATGCGCAACAGGATCCTTTTGTTCAATGCAGCTCACTCACAGTTCAGTCCGATGGAAGTGTCGAGATCATCATTGACAATGATACCGCATCGGAAAACCTATTGTATGAAGTCTATTGCACAGAGGAGCGTTTGCAGTCAGAACCGTTTCTCTCTTCAGACGCCTACTGGCGCATGATTCACAAAACTGCGTATAACACCCCGCTTTTTTCAGACCAAGGTGAGTTTATTCGTATTCCTCCCTCTGAACCTTCCGTTGCATTCCGCTTTTACGCAGTTGCCAGAATAATGGATTCAGACAATGACGGCCTGTCTGATGGTTATGAACTACTTGTTACCAATACATTACCCGATAATGTCGATACAAATGCAAATTATATATATGACGGCGAGGAAGATATAGACCTTGATGGTTTAACCAATTATCAGGAATACATCCTGCGCACCGACCCTCGGGTGCCGGATACCGATAATGACGGATTGGCTGACCTTGTCGAAACAGGTACTGGAATTTATGAAAATGAACTCAATCGCGGAACAAACCCTTTAGACAATGATACAGATCAGGATGGGCTGAGTGACTTTGTGGAATTATATTCCCGGGATTGCGACGGGTTTGAGTCCGGTGATTTTTCTGCCATGGATTGGTCTTATGCCGAAGGAGATAAACCATGGGAAGTCGCTTCCGGCATAGCTTATCAAGGGTCGTTTTCTGCGCGTGTGCCTTCTTCACTAGATCATGAGGAAAGCGCTGTTTTAACACTTTCTGTGACTATTTCCGAAGAACATCTGCTCTCTTTTGTCTATAAGGTGTCTTCTGAACAGGGAAAAGATGTGTTATATGTGAGTGTTAACAACGAAATCCGAGAAATAATAAGCGGTGAACAGGACTGGACGCAGTATACCCTTTCACTGCGTACTCCCGGTGCGTATGATATATCGTTCATCTATCAGAAAGACGCTGATAACGATAGCGGTGATGATATGGTGTGGATTGACAATGTAATTCTTATACACGGCACAATTCCTGTCAACAGAGATATGGATCTAGACGGCGTTTCAGATGGAGACGAATTGTCTTTCGGTACAAGCCCGTATAAATCGGATACTGATGGTGACGGAATCGCTGATAGTACGGAACTGTTTGTATATGGCACGAACCCTTTACTTGAAGATAGCGATCTTGACGGACTGGATGACAGCGCGGAATTAAACCTTGGTACTGATCCCGTAGTCGGCGACAGCGACAACGATTCAATAGCAGACGGCTGGGAATCTACTATGGGGTTGAATCCTTTATTAGCAGATTCGATGAACGATTCAGATGGTGACGGCTTGTCCAACTATGAAGAATACAAAATGGACAGCAACCCGTTTAATACCTACGGTCAGGACCCTATGATTGTCTATGTCAATAATGCAGGGTCCGGTGGAAATGGTTCCCAACTCAATCCTTATGGTTCCTTACAGCAGGCACTGGATGAGACGTCTTATGGTGGTTATCCTGTATTGTTTGTTCTCGCAGATGGTTTATATGACCTCTGGAATGATCAGTATATGGCACAGAATGGTATTAATTCTATATTGATTGATCAGGATTGGCTCTACAATACGTATGGTGATAACTATTGCGCGGCAATTAAAGGCAGTTCGCCGGATAAAGTTATTATTAAAGGGTGGGGAGCCGCTTCTATTTTTTCTATCCTCTACGGTGATTTTTATTCATACGCTCCGGTGCTGGTGAAGAATGTCACAATTACCAACGGCGCTAAAGGTGTCGATTGTTATGCATCAAGCCCTGTGTTTGTTAATTGTAAGATTACTGGCAATAAAGCAAATTTTGGTGCAGGTATGTTTGTTGAAGAAGCCAACCCTGAAGTTATAAACTGTCTTATCACCGGCAACACGGCTATACAGGGTTCAGGTATCTATGTGCTTGGCGCAAGTTATTTTGCGGTTGCCCAAACTACAATCGCGCATAACACTGGCAGTGAAGGCATAGCCATTTATGTTAGCGGTACTAACTCCATACCAACTGTTTTCAACTCGATTCTTTGGGAAACAAGTGGCGACGATATTTATAATATTGCATCAACAAAAATCAAATATTGCGACATTGAAGATGGCGACTATCTCGGTCAAAATGGAAATATTTCTACTGATCCGCTTTTTGCCGCACCAGATGCAGGAAATTTTCATCTTACCTCAACATCGCCATGCCGCAATGCTGGGCATCCATTTGGGTTGTTCACCCGTGACCATGACAATGAAATTCGCCCGGCAAACTCGGGATGCGATATAGGCTTTGATGAATTTGTTGATTCCAATAGCAACACAGTTCCTGATTTCTGGGAAACAAAATATGGCGGGACATACTCTCCAACGGGGGATAATGATTCGGACGGTGTAAATAATGCGACTGAAGCTAAGCATTTGACGAGCCCTACTTCTTCAGACACTGATGGTGATGGCGTATCGGATTATATGGAAATTGTTACGTACGGTACAGATCCTCTTGTCAATGGAGATAAGGATGGTGATACTGTCAGTGACTATGATGAAATCATGGTTCAGGGTACCAATCCTTCCAAAAAGGATACTGATGATGATGGTATCCCCGATGACTGGGAAATAAGCCGTGGTTTAGATCCGACAGTGAGCGATGGAGATCAGGATCCTGACGGCGACTGGATAACAAACTATGAAGAATATTTTCTCTATACTGACCCATACAATATTGATGATCCTTATTTGTATTATGTAAGTGATTGGGGATCAATTCAGGCAACCATAGATATAGTGCTTGATGACCGGAATACATATGGCAATTTTGTCGGGTTGATTTATCTTGATACACCCGGCACGTACTCCGAAGATATCGAACTTATTCCTGACCTTGCGTTTTATGCTGATGATCCTCTTACTGTTACTATACAGGCAACGGCTTTGCAGAACTCAGTTACTATGTATTCTGACAATGATGGAAATTATAGTTATAATGGCGGCAGTTACTATTACGGCATAGGAGCCTATTACTGTTTATTCAAGAACATTAGTTTTATCGATGCGGGACGAGGTTTTTATGTGCGGCAATGGAATTTGATGCTTAACAACTGTTATGTTCGTAATCATTATTATCAGTACTCGGCCTGGGATGGCGGGGGAATGTATGCCTATAACTCCTATATTGAACTAATTAACACCATATTCGATGCGAATCAGACTAGGGGCAATGGCGGCGCTTTATTTGCCGAAAATTCCACCCTTTTGCTAAATAATGCGACGATATCCGATAATACGACAATTGTTTCTGGTGGTGGTTGTTACCTAAAAAATTCAACCATCACTTCTAAAGATTCACTTTTTGAGGATAACCGGTGTATTTGGGATCCTGTCAATGGCATTGCCAATTCCGGCGAAGGCGGTGCGTTGTATATTATGGGAAATGGCGCGTTATTCTCAAAAGCGGACTTAAAAAATACGACCTTCCAGCAAAATGAGACCTTTGCGGCAGGCGGTGCTATATTCGCCGCTTCAGCAACGCTCAATTTCGATAACGTTACTTTGTCAGACAACCTGCTTCGGTATTCGCGCAACAATAGCCTTGACGGGTATGGCGGCGGTATTTTTCTTGATTTCTGTCTTTTTAATGTAATTAACTCGGATATAGACAGCAATACCTCCTTTAAGGCGGCGGGTGGTATTTATATGCAGAATTTCTACGGGAACATATCTGATTCCATAATATCCAACAACTCCTCTGCGAATTTTGGAGGCGGCGCTCAGTTATATGAAACATCAGTTGATTTTACGAATGTGACGATTGATGGGAACATTGCGACCGCAGACGATGGAGGCGGATTGTATTTTGAAGCCAGTAAGAGCGTTATTGATGATTGTACTGTGGTTAATAATACTGCCAGCAGTAAAGGAGGCGGTATTTATTCTGTTGCGTCAACTGTTTCGATTGTCGATAGCGATATAAATGACAACAATACCACATCTTTCTCGAATGGCGGCGCAGGTTTGTACGGGGATGCAAATACGTCTTTAACCATTAAAGATACAACACTTTCCGGAAATCAAACTGAATCAAATGGAGGCGCGTTGTATCTCAAAGGAGGCACACCGTCCGTCGATGGCACACTTATCCAAAATAATACAGCAACACATTGGGGTGGTGGAATTTTTGTAGAAGACGGCACGCCGACTGTTCGTAATTCAGTGATTCTGGGTAACACCGCTGGATCTGAAGGCGGTGGCGTGAATGTTTATTCTTCGATCAACAGTGAGACAGGATTCCCTAACAGCGCTTCTACGGCTAAATTATCGAATATGGTTATTAAAGGAAACAAGGCTTTAACCGGAGGCGGTGTTACCGTCCAAAAATATTCACGGTGTGACGTCGACTTCTCTGTTGTTGTCGATAATACTACCGACACAAATTCGGGAGGTGGGTTATACTGGCAGACGCCGCTTTCTTCCTATCCTTTTAAGGCTCTCAACTCAATTATCTGGGGAAACACTGATGATGTGAGCGGGCTGGATCAGACGACAGTCAGATTCTGTAATATCGGTGATGGCGATTTTAATGGAGTTAACGGCAATATATCTATTGCGTCAGGTTTTGTAAACCCGGCGAGAGGCGATTATCATCTACTCAGTACTTCTCAATTGATTGATATGGGCACGTCTTACTTAAGTTCCGGTAATGATGCTGATGGCGAAGCACGGCCTGCAAGCGGTGATTTTTCTTCTGATAGTTCTCCACGTCCTTTAGCAGGCGCTTCTGATATAGGATTAGACGAATTTATAGATTCCGACAGTGACGCGTTACCTGATTACTGGGAAAATCAGTACGGAGGACTGCTTGATAATGATGGAGATGGTGACAGTGATTCTGTGACTAATTTCTATGAATACATCAACAGCACTAACCCCGGTTCAGGGGATACTGATGGTGACGGGCTTTCAGATTATAATGAAATTTTTGTTTATTTTACCAATCCATTAGCTGATGCGGATACTGATCTGGACGGATTGAAAGACAGTGATGAAATCAATACGCATGGAACCAATCCTGCTCTTCCTGACTCTGATTATGACCGGATGCCAGATGGCTGGGAGCTTGCCAATGGACTAAACCCATTAACATCCAATGGCATAACTGATAGCGACAGTGATGATTTGACTAATTATGAAGAATATTTTCTCGGAACAGACCCATTTGACGCGAATGATCCGATACGGGTTGACGGTTCTGCCTTATCTTCAATCAACGATTCTATAAGTTCAACCTCTAAACGACTTATTTACCTGCCGCCGGGAACATATTCGGAAAATACTATTAATATGTTGAGCGGCAACTGTATAATGGGAGATGGCTCTGATAGCGCTATCATTGTTGGAAATGGAGCCGCTCCGCTTATTCGCGCTAATGGAGTGTCTAACGTTATCATTAAAAATGTTACTTTGAAAAACGGACTTCAGGGGCTTTATAATACTCAGTCATCTGTTGCGGTTATTAATTGTAATGTTATAAATAATTATGGTTCCGGGCTTGAATTTCATTTTGCTCTTGATACATCAGTAGTTATCAATAGTACAATTTCTGGAAACAAAGCGACATTTGGTGGTGGTATAAAATCGCAATCGTCTGCACCGCAGATAATTAACTGTTCAATATTTTCAAATACTGCTCAGAAGGGCGCTGGGTTCTGGGCAACAAGTTATGGGCTTAATGTGCCCGGCCCTCAACTTTTGAATTCGGTAGTTTATGGTAACGTTGGCGGCGGTATTCATTTAGATGACCAGAAAACAGGATTTGTTCTTAAAGATTCAATCGTTTGGAATAATGGTGACGACCTTTCTGGTGTCACATCTGCAATGGTGTCGTATTCAAATATTGAAGATGGCGACTTTAACGCAGAGAACAACAATATCTCAGAGGATCCGGATCTCGGTACGCCGCAGTTTGGGAGATTTCATTTGCTCTCTACTTCACCCGGCATAAATACGGGCAGTGGCCTGATCCAATATCAGATCGATTTTCAAGGTGAAAACAGGCTTAACGGCTCTCTGACCGACATGGGAACCGATGAATTTTACGATGCTGATATGGATGGGCTCGGCGATGTATGGGAAACCGCTTACGGGGGAAACTTTGCCGCTGGAAATGACGATGACGGCGATACTCTTCTCAACGCAGACGAATACCGATACTATACCGATCCTAATTCACAGGACACTGACGGTGACTCTCTCTCTGATGCACAGGAAGCAAATGGATTCTTAATTGGCGCAACAATGGTCTTTACTGATCCTTTAATCGCTGATATGGACGGTGATGGACTGCAGGACGGTGACGAGGTATCTGTACATTCCACTGATCCGACCAAAGAGGATACGGATGGAGATGGTTTGGGTGATGCATGGGAAGTTGCGAATGGTTTGGATCCAACTGTGCATGATTCAGGTACTGACCCTGATAATGATGGTTTAACAAATTATGAAGAGTTTATCCTGATATCTGACCCGAATGATGATGCAAGTCCATATACGGTCTATGTTGATTATAATACAGGGCACTCTTACCCGGGACCGAAATTCACAACTATTCCGGCGGCTGTTCAACATCTTAATGATAATGATTCTCGCATCCCTGCACGGATCTATGTAGCTGAGGGGCAGTATGCAGGCAAAGTAATCCTGCCGAACAGGAGCGCCTTGATCGGGGCATCCCCATTGACAGTGTCCATTTTGGATAATTCTGCCGTCGCAATGGAATTTATCGATGTTTTCCTTGCGATTGTAAAAAATGTGACCATAACAAAGAGCGCTCAGGGTGTATATATTTCAAACGCAAATCCTCGATTTGTGAATTGCCATATAATAAATAATGTACAGCAGCCGAATTACGGCGGCGGTGTTTATATTTCGGAAGGATCTCCGACGTTTATTGATTGTACCTTTGAAGGAAATATCGCAAAGTTGAATGGCGGCGGAGTGTATTGCCGTACATCATATCCTGAATTTACACGGTGCCATTTTAATAACAACACCTTGGCGGCCACGGGAAGTTCTGGTGGAGGCTTATACGCTAATTACAATTCAGTTGTATCGATAACCGATTCTCAATTTGTATCTAATCTTGCAGGAGACACTGGCGGTGCTCTCAGCGTTATCTCCTCAACGCTGGATATGTTTAATACAGTGCTGAAGGGAAATAAGGCCAATAATACAGGCGGCGGAGGTATCTATTTTAAAACTGCGGCTGGTACAGTGTTTAATTCATATATAATTAATAACAGTGCATATCTTCGTGGCGGCGGCATTTTTTGTAATAATTCGAACCCTGAAATAGCCCATTCATTGGTGTATGGTAATACCAAAACAACTCAATCAGGGGGCGGTATATATATTGAAAATGCTTCTGCGCCAGTGATCCGTAACACTATTCTCTGGAATAATACCGATGATCTCGCCAATGTTACTGATACAATGATTCAGTATTCCAATATCAGTGACGGCGATTATGCTGGAGTGAATGGCAATATTTCTCAGGATCCGTTGCTGGTCAATCCTGAGAACGATAATTATCATCTTTTTTCAGCATCACCCTGTAAGAATGCCGCTTCAGCCTTATCATATGATTTCGCTGATCTTGATGGTGAATCACGACCGTACGACACATTGAGCGATATCGGCCCGGATGAAATAATTGATACCGATATGGATAACCTGCCTGATGCCTGGGAACTGACATATGTTGCGGCTCTTGCGGTTCTTGATAACGATAGTGACCCTGATAGCGACAATTTATCTGCTATGCAGGAGTTTATTGGCGGAACCAATCCGGATAATGCTGATACCGATGGCGACGGTTTAAATGACGATACAGAGATCACAACGACTCTGACTTCACCGACGGACAGTGATACTGATGATGATGGCTTGTCCGACGGAGATGAAGTGAATACGCATGGCACAGATCCTAAAGATACAGATAGCGATAATGACCTTATTGACGATAAGTATGAAGTTGACAACAGCCTGAATCCTCTTCTTGCGTCGGATGCACAGCTTGATCCGGATGGTGACCATCTCACAAACCTTGAAGAGTATTATTTAGGTTCTTCTGCACAATCGAATACCAGTCCGCTGTCAACGTACGCAACAACAGCGGATGACCTACAGGTTATGATTGATAATGCCGTGATTCCGAACAAAATTATACTTTCGCCCGGAACATATACTCATAAAATCAATAGTGTGGCATCCACTTTAAATCTTAAGAGTGGAATAGCGATTGTATCTGAAAGCGGAACTGCAATCATAAAAACCGATTTTGCTGATACGGTTTTTTATGTCAACAGTGTAACTAATGTGGTTTTCAAGAATCTTATCATCAAAAATAGTTTGGCAGGCATTCTGGCAAAAGCGTCTGATATGATGGTGAGCAATTGTTCCTTTGAATCGAACGCCTCTTTGTCTGAAGGTGCAGGAATTGCTTGTTTTTATGGCGACATTCTGGTTTACAACTCTACTTTTAATAAATGCAGAAGCACTTCTGGCGGAGCTATTTATTCACGCTTTACAGATCTTAATGTTATCGATTCTGATTTTACAGAATGTATTGCATACTCAGGTTCAGGCGGCGCGTTGTATATTGACGGAGCGACAGCATCTGATCCTGTCACTATCAGGAACACTGTCTTTACGGGCAACAACGCGGCAATAAATGGCGGCAGTATTTATACTACTGGCGGATATGTTGATCTTGTTGCTTCCACATTACAGGATAATGCGGCTCATCAGAATGGCGGAGCTCTGTTTGGTGTTTATTCAACCATCAGTATGACAAATATGATTATGTCGGAGAACATTGCACATAGCTCTGGCGGTGCAGTGTATTTACAGTCATCATCAAGTTCAATTAATCATTGCGTTCTCGCAGAGAATATTTCTAATCTTTCTGCTGGTGGCGGATTATATCTTAATACACCGGGTACCGTATCGGTTAAAAATAGTATTTTTTCTGATAACACGGATGATTTGTATGGTGTTGCAACCTCAATGATTTCATACTGTAATATTGGTGACGGTGATTTTAATGGTGTTAATGGCAATATATCAGTAGACCCCGGCTTCATAGATGTATCACAGAATAATTATCATGTGCAGGCATCTTCATCGATGATTAATGCCGGAACGCCAACCGAGACTATTCATTATGATATTGATGGTGAAGCAGTGCCGTCTGGCAGTGCATCTGATATAGGCATAGATGAGTTCGTTGATTCCGATGATGATTTACTGGCTGATGTATGGGAATTATTGTACGCGGCTAACCTGACTATATTATCAGGATCAGGCAATAATGATAGTGATTCTCTTACTAATGCTCAGGAATATACGCATTTTTCAAATCCACTAAGCGCAGATACCGATGGAGATACTCTCAGTGATGGCGATGAGGCGACTTTGTATTTCACTAGTTTATTGCTTGCTGATACCGATGGAGATGGATTGGGTGATGCTGATGAAATTGCTCAGGCGGCTGACCCGCTGGAAGATGATAGTGACGATGACGGTATTCCTGACGGATGGGAGGTAACTAATGGTCTTGACCCAAACGATCCTTCAGACGCAGATGGCAACCTTGATGCAGATTTACTGAGCAATTACGAGGAGTATTATCTCGGCAGTAATCCTAATGTGCCCTCAAGCCCTCCGACACTGAATGCATCTGGCTACACTTCATTAAAGAATGCTATAAATGCGGTCGCGAGCCCGGGAATTGTCATTATATCCGCGGGAGGCTATTCTGAATCATTGCAATTAAGAGATGGGGTTGTTTTGTATGCCGCATCACCATCATCGACAATTATTACAGCTCCATATGGTTATGATATTATTAAGATTCATGATTGCAAAAAAGTGATTATCAAAAACATTAAGATTCAAAACGCTTTTGCTAACGGCATAAGCGCGAAACGCGGTGAGGCATTAATATCGAATTGTATTGTTGCTAATAACATTTCTCTTAATAATGGCGGCGGGCTTGATGCTTATTTATCCAAAATCGAATGTCGCGGTACTACTTTCACAAACAATAGAGCTAATGCCAATGGCGGTGGTATTCACTCCTTATTCTCTGATGTCAAACTCGTAAATTGCGAAATGGTTAAGAACCGGAACTATGCAATATATTCTGATCTCTCCAAGATCGATTTACTCAACTCTGACATTCACGGAAACTATGATAATCCGGGATATATCGTTTATTTCAGGTCGCCTATATATTCTACTAAGTCAGAGATTAATATGCTTAACTCTTCAATATACGACAACTATTCGTCAATAGAAGGCGGGGCGGTAAATCTTTCTGATAGTTTTATTACCGCTAGTAACTGTATCTTTCACTCTAATGCTTCTTCAAAAAATAGCGGCGCTTTTAACATTAAGAATGCCTCTGGAGAGATCATTAACTCATTGTTCTATAAAAACACATCTCAGCGAAATGCAGGAGCTATTGGGCTTGACGGATATAATAATATTATGATGATGTTCAACTCGATCGCCAACAATACAGCAACAATCGGAGCGGGGCTTTACGTTTATAATCAAAGCAATAGTTCTATTATTAACAGCATTATCTGGAATGAGGGCGATGACTTGTACAATGTAACGTCATCAATGATTCAAAACAGCTGCATTGAGGATGGCGATTATGCTGGTACTAACGGAAATATTGCTTCGAATCCGCAATTCAGGAATATAGCGAAGGACGATTTTCATCTTATACATACTTCTCCGTGTATTAATTCTGGTGTTGCTGTAAGTAAAACAGTTGTAGATATTGATAACGAAGGGCATCCTGACATTGCTCTTTATGACATAGGTGCTGACGAATTTGTCGACTCGGATAATGATGGGTTACCTGACTTTTGGGAAGCTGTCTATGGGCCTGATGTTTTACCCGCGTCCGATGATGATAGTGACAATCTTACTGCTTTAGAAGAATATGCCTATTTAACAGATCCTACTTTGAGTGACACTGACAGTGATGGTGTCTCTGACTATAATGAAATTCTTGTATATGAGACGGACCCGTTACTCGATGCTGATAAAGATGGCGATGGCTTGACTGATGCGGAAGAAATTTTGACTCACAATACTGATCCTGGAAGCGAAGATACTGATGGAGATTGGATGAGCGATGCATGGGAAATCGACAATTCTCTCAATCCGCTAAGTGCATCGGATGGCCGTATTGATGCAGATAATGACGGGTTGTTGAATGACGAGGAATTTTTTATCCTATCAGATCCGTTTAGTGATACTGACCCGACTCGTGTTTATGTTGATGCTTCTGCTCCATCAGGCGGAGATGGCTCTCAGGGCAGCCCGTATAAAACAATTCTGACTGCCAAAAACAATACTAACACAACGTCACAAAATGCTGTTTTAATTCTAGCGGAAGGCTTGTATCATGAAAATGTTCAATTAAAAACAGGATTATCTATCCTGGGCGCTTCACCAAATACCACCATAATCACTGGAGCAAGTTTACTTCTTGATGCCGTTAAAGCTGAAAATATTACAAAGACCTTAATAAAGAATATAACGATTGAAGGCTCATATGCTGGAATTAATTGTAAAAATTCAGATTTAATGGTTTCGTCCTGTATTATCAAGGACAATGTTGCTACACCGTCATATGGCGGCGGTTTGTATTTTATGAATTCACGCACTATAATCGTTGATACGGTTGTTGATAATAATGCTGTCAGCCAATATGGCGGCGGGGCTTATTTTACCGCGACTGATCCGATTATCCATAACTGTACTTTTTCCAATAATGATGCCGTGCGGGGCGGCGGTATTTATATTGATGCATCGGAAGATACGAAAATCATTAATACTTTAATCAGCGGCAATACATCTCAGTCTGGTGGTGGTGTTTATAATAACGGATCACATGTTGGTATGATTAATTGCCGGATTAAAGACAGTACAGCCACTGATAAAGGTGCGGGTATATATCATCTGAATGGTTCTCTTGATGTCTATAACAGCGTGATGGTAAATAATATAGCCTTGCGTTTTGGCGGCGGATTATATGTAAGCGGTGCCAGTGGTGCGATGGAAAATTCAGTACTTGCTTCTAACCGAGCTGATTTTAACACTGGGCATGGTGTCTACCAATATCAGTCAAGCTTTACTATCAAAAACAGTATTATATGGAACAGCCTTACCTCAGATTTATATGGGTTTGCGGAAAGCCAGGTGATTTCATCTGATATTCGTGACGCGAGCTTCAATGGAATTAATGGAAATATATCAACTGATCCTTTATTCGTCAATGCGAACAAAGGTGATTTTCATTTGTTCAGCAGTTCTTTATGTAAAGATGCGGGAACTGGGACGCCTACAGTCGCAGTTGATATTGACAACGAAACTCGTCCTTTTAATTCAATCGTTGATATGGGTATAGACGAAATTGTCGATACTGATCTTGATGGTTTGCCGGATTATTGGGAAAATCAGTTTGGTCAGAATTTCAACCCTGCATCTAACGATGATGCGGATAGCCTTGATAATAGCCAGGAGTATGCGAACAATACGCATCCTCTCCTTGCTGATACGGATGGTGACGGCATAAATGATTCTGATGAAATCAGCCTGTATTCAACAGATCCTACAGATGCCGATTCCGATGATGACGGGGCCTCTGACGGCCTCGAATTACTGACTTACAACAGTAACCCGTTAGTAGTGGACACGGATAATGACTCTTTACCTGATTCATGGGAAGGCCAGTATGGACTGAACCCGAACGCAGATGATGCAAATGACAACCTTGATGGGGATTTACTCACTAATTATGAGGAATATTTAATAGGTTCTATTCCAAATCTTGCGAACAGTCCCTCTCAGATTTATGTTGATAACGATGGCGTTGCGCCGGGCAATGGTACAATTGGATCTCCGTATGTATCAATTCAGATGGCAATTGACAATGCTCCTGATCCTGCAGTTATATCAGTTGCTTCGGGCCGTTATGTTGAATCAGTCATTATTCCTGCTGGACAAGGAATGGTGATTTATGGCGATTCATCCAACAAACCGGAGATCTTTGGCGACACAATAAACCCGGTAGTTTCTATGCAGGGTGCGGATAAACTTGTGATACTGAAAAACCTAGTGTTGCGAAATGGAAAAGGTGGTTTATATGCCAAGAACTCAAAGTTGATTATTGACAACTGTCATATAAAACATAATTTCAGCTCAGGTGTGCTTCTTGAGGAGAACCTTGATTTAGTGCAGATAGTGAATTCTTCGATTACCAATAATACTGCGAGCCTTGGCGGCGGCATATGGTGTCATCTGTCCAAGCCATTTATCGCGAATTGTTTGATTGCAAGGAATAGTGCGGTTGAAGGAGGGGCGATAAGAATTTCATCATCCTCAGGATTCAACCATATCGCTCCAACGATTGTGCATTCAACAATTGTCGATAATTATGCTCCGACTGGAGGCGGTATTTACAGCGTCAGCACATCGTATTTGATTGTTATAAAGAATTGTGTGGTATGGGGTAATGATGACGACCTTTATAATATCAACGCCGCTATGATTAGTGATTCGAACGTAGAGGATTTATCATTTGGAACCAACGTGGTATCTGTCGCCCCCGGATTTGGCGCGCCGCAGTTTGGAAAATATCATATAACACATTCGTCTGCTATGATTGATGGTGGAAGTGATACTGCACTGGTTTCGTATGATATACATGGTGAATTAAGGCCTTACAATGTCCATTGCGATTATGGATTTGATGAGTTTGTCGATTCCGATAATGATACGATTGCTGATCAATGGGAATTATTGCATAACGCAAATCTGAATATGCTTGACAATGAAGGTGATGCGGATAATGACGGACTCTCAGATTATCTCGAATCGTTATATTATTCTAACCCAAATACAGTTGATACAGACGGAGATACATTGGGTGATGCTGAAGAGATATCTCCGTATCATACTGATCCTACCTACAAGGATACAGATGAGGACGGGCTGGATGATGCGCTGGAAATATCACTTGGCAGTAACCCTGTAACTATTGACAGTGATAATGATTCCATTCCTGACGGTTGGGAATATCAATATGGGCTGGATCCTGTATCCGGCGCTGACAAATTGACAGATGTTGATAATGATTTGCTGAGTAATTTTGAAGAATATTATATGGGATCCGCTCCTGATAATGATGATGATCCTGCGTTTGTCTATGTTGATAATGATGCTCCTGACGGAGGTGACGGCTCATTGTCAACACCGTACAATTCAATTAGCGATGCTGTCTCCGCCAGTGTGCCTCCATATATACTGAGCCTAACCGGGCACTTTGTTGAGAGCATACAGTTTACGGATAAATTTGTAATAGTCGGAAATGACCCGGAGACAACCATAATTGAAAGCGCATCGCTTTATGGTCCGGCGTTGCAGATTTCGAATGTAAACCTCGGCGTGTTGAAGAATATTACCGTACGTGGTGGTAAACCCGTAATATTAATTTCGCAATCGACGGTACTTATAAGTAACTGTCTGGTCACTGAACCTGACCAATTGAACTCAAATGGTGGTGGGTGCAGTATTGTTAACTCAGATGTGCAGATTTATAACTCGAGCTTCACAAATTGTACTGCGTCAGTAAGAGGAGGTGCATTGTACTGCGAAAATTCTGAGTTATTCATGACCGGCTCTGTGTTAAAAGGCAACACGTCCGGATTTGACGGCGGCGCCCTTTTCAGCTCATTTTCTACTGTTAAGTTGTATGAGACCAAAGTTCTGAACAATTCCGCGAATCATTATGGAGGAGGATTGTTTGTTCAGTATGACAGTATGCTTGATTTAGTGAATACCGCTGTTGCTAAAAACAGCGCCGCTTCCGGCGGAGGTATTTATTGTTCATCGTCAAAGCCTAACATCGATCACTGCGTCCTGTATAAAAATACAAGGAGCACTGGCGTGGGCAGTACTTTGTTCTATTCAAGCGCTCGTCCGGGATTTATCCGCAATACAATTGTATGGAGTGATGACGCAGGAAATCTACAGCAGGATTTCGCTGGTGTAGATACAACAATTGTTAGTTATTCCAATGTGGAAGATGATATCGGTTCGACTAATAATAATGTTTCAGCAGCTCCGGTCTTTGCCGGTCCAGATTATGATAATTACCGGTTACGGTTAACGTCACCATGTATTAACCTTGGGTCTCCTGAGTCGGATAATGTCAGTGATTTTGATGGAGAAACTCGTCCTGCCGGAGTGGCTTCAGATATTGGATTGGATGAGTTTATTGATACTGATGAAGACGGGTTGCCAGACTTCTTTGAACTAAGATATTTTGGCGATCATAACGCAAATCCGAATGGCGATCCTGATTTTGATGGGCGTTTGAATATTAACGAGTACTACAACGACAAAAATCCTGTTGTGTCCGATTAATATTATTCATAAGAACCAGTATTTTTAAGGCAGGCTGAGGCGACTCAGCCTGCCTTTTTTTGTCTTCTAATTTTTTTTATATTTCTTTATGCGATGTTTTCTATCAACTATTTTTAGACATAAAAAAATAAAATAAATCCGTAATATTCCGATTTAACAAATAGCAATCAATATACAGTCAAATACGAGGGAAAAGTGATGATCAAAGTTTTAATTGCAGATGACTCATCTTTTATGAGACGTGAATTGACACGCATAATGTCTCAGGATCCCGATATTGATGTCGTTGGTACAGCATATGATGGGGAAGATGTTCTAACAAAGATCGACCGATTTCAGCCTGATGTGGTTACTCTTGATGTGGAAATGCCGCGTATGAACGGCATAACTGCCTTAAAGCATATAATGATTATGAAGCCACTGCCGGTACTGATGATAAGTTCTCTTACTCAACGGGGCGCGGAAACTACGCTTGAAGCATTGCGTTTGGGCGCTGTCGACGTTATAGCGAAGCCATCGGGAAACATTTCGCTTGATATAAAAAATCAGGAGGCTGAAATAATTGAAAAAATAAAAGCGGCGGCTTCTGTTGATTGTTCAAAAATCCAGCGTATTCCCGAAGGGAAAGTTATAGAAAAGAAAAAAACGAGTGACCATATTCATATGTATGAGTTTCCGCAATCAGCGGGGCAATGCAAAACGGTGATTGCTATCGGCGTTTCAACAGGCGGCCCCAATACTCTTATGAATATTATACCGTCACTTCCGGCTGATCTTCCGGCGCCGGTTTTAATCGTACAGCATATGCCTCCGATGTTCACGAAAAGCTTTGCTGAAAGATTGGATCGTTCCAGCCAGCTGCATGTAAAAGAGGCTGAAGATAAAGATCAGTTGGTAAATGGTGTGGTGTACGTCGCACCAGGCGATTTTCATATGACTGTTCACAAAAGCGGTAAGTATTTATGCTTGTCAAAGGAACCTGCTGGCACTTTACACAGACCGTCCGTTGATGTGATGATGGATTCTGTTGCTGATGTATTTAAGGGTAAATGTGTGGGTGTTATTTTGACCGGAATGGGTAAAGATGGCGCAAGAGCGCTGAAACGCCTGCATGATTATGGAGCCAAAACCATTGGCGAATCTGAGGCATCAGCAATTGTATACGGAATGCCTCGCGAAGCGGCGCAGTTAGGGGCAGTAGACTATGTGTTGCACAATACTAAAATTGCATCAAAAATCATCGACTTAATCAAAACCGCAACAACGGTGTAATAATACGGAGCAAGTGAATTATGGAACGATTAGATGAATTGATCAACTCTTTGAAATCAGCGGATATGACCACTAAGAAGTATGCCGCTGAAGACCTCGGTGAATTGCATGACGAGCGTGCAGTCTTGCCATTAATCGAATTATTTCAAGAAACAGAAGAAATTGCTATTTTAGAAGCGGCCGCTCAATCACTTATTAAAATAGGCGGGGGAGAAATGGTAAAGAATGTTACTCCGCTACTTCGCTCTGACAGCGCTCTTATTCGCAATAAGGCCACTGACATACTGATGAATGCCGGAGATGATGCGATAGATGAATTACGCCGGCTTATTACCGATTCGGATCATGATGTTCGTAAATTTACCGTTGATATTCTGGGTCTTATAGGATCTGATTGTGCATCAAATGCATTATTGGATGCATTGCATGATGATCATATTAATGTTGTCTGCGGCGCTGTTGAAGCATTAGGGAACATTGGCGCTGAATCAGCAGTGGAAACTTTGATAGAGTTACTGCAATCCGCTCAGGATCCATGGTTACGGTTCATGATTATAGAAAGCCTAGGTAAACTACAGGCTGAAAAATCGTTGCCTTATTTACATAATCTTCTGAATGATACGGATGAATTTACACGCTCGTCCGTCGTAAGATCATTAGGCATTATTGGGCATTCCAGCAGCATAAAACCATTGGTTTCCGTGTTGGATAACGCTTCAATATCGCTGAAATCAACTATTGCAGAGGCTCTTGATTTGATTAATTCAAAAAGTCAGAACGGATTATGCGGTGACGTGGAACCATCTTTTGTTGTTGACCGTTTGAAACCGTTGGCTGAGCATGAAAACCCGAGTGTCCGCATAACTATCGCCAAATTGCTAGGAAATGTCGAGAATGGCGACAGTGTGGATGTATTGTTATCAATGCTTGCGGACACTAATTATGATGTTGCCAATACAGTCAGAGAATCTCTCGCCCAGCTTAATGGATTAGTGGGTGAAAAACTGGCTTCATATATCAAAAAATGTGATTCTCCTTCAGCATTGATTAATGCGGTGCGCGTTGCCGGATCAACATTGAATCAAAGCCTCCAGAAAGAGCTTATGAAACTGCTTGATGTCGAAGATGATCAAATCCGCATTGAGGCAATACGGTCATTATCGTATTCTAACGACCCTGATGTTATCGGGCGTATTGTTGCTTTGTGCAATGACCACGCAAGGGAAGTCCGGCTTGCCGCTATCAAGGCTCTTACAGGAAAAGATGCCCCGCACATAGAGACAACATTGCTTAGCGCGCTTACATCATCATCAGACGAAATATGTGAAGCGTCTGCCGAAGCGCTCATCAACACAACTATTAGTGAGGCCGGATATAACAAACTGATTGAGTTATTAGATCACGACAGCAACCTGACACGATTAGTTGTCGCATCTGTGTTATCATCGAATCCAACGGAGAATTTGCTAAGTAAACTGGTTAGTTATATGAATAGCGAGACATGGCAGATACGAAAACTGATAGTTGACCTGTTTGGCAAATATCCCACAAAGGATTTAATCGATTATATAATTCCTACTTTATATGACGAGGAACGGTATGTACGTATAGCCGCTATATCAGCGATTTCAAACCTCAATGATAATAGCATGGTTAAATATCTGCTCAGCCTTCTTGACGATGCGGACGAACGGGTACGGTATGAAATCGTGATTTCACTCAAGAAATTCGATCCAAATGTTGTTGGTGAGACATTAGTGAGATGTTTATCAGACACATCTGAAATGATTCAGATGGCGGCTGTGGATGCGTTGTGCAGTTTAAACTATGCCCCGGCTATTCCTGAATTGGAACAAATGTTGGATAGTGCATCTGATGAAGCCTATTGTGTGATAAGAGAAGCACTGGATATTTTGCGTCAACTAAACACAAATTCTGATAATGTGGAGAAGAAATAATGGATATCACGAATGAAGAATTTGAACAGCTGACTTCTCTTATAAAAAGCAAGAGCGGATTGTTCTTCGAACCAAATAAAATGTATTTCATTGAGCGCCGCTTGCTGAATCGCATGTCCATAACCAATTGCGAGAGTGTTAAGGATTATTTGCGCCTTTTGAAATACGATTTGAGGGGTACTGAATTGAATGCTCTGGTAGATTCATTAACTACAAATGAGACATATTTTTACCGAGAACTGCCCCAGTTGATGAGTTTCGTTGAAGGCGCGGTTCCTCTTGCAATGGAAGGCAAAAAGCGTGCTGGCGTTAAGACCATAAAAATATGGAGCGCGGCATGTTCGGTTGGGTGTGAACCGTATACGATTGCTGTTCTGCTGAAAGAACATGTGCCTGATATTGCTTCATGGCATGTTCAAATTATTGGAACAGATATATCTAATACCGTTCTCAAAACATGCAGAGAGGGGCGGTATACAGACAGATATCTGAAAGATATTCCTCCTTTGGTTCGTATGAAATACTTTAAGAAAACAACAAGCGAAGACTGGGAAATCAATCACGAAATCAAACAGATGGTGCAGTTCAGCAACCTCAACCTTGTCGACCGAGTCAAAATGCGTTCAATGGCCGGGTTTGATTTTATATTTTGTCGTAATGCTCTTATTTATTTTAATGAAGCATCAAGTAAAGAAGTTGTGAGCATGTTCTACGACAGTTTAAACAAAGGGGGCTTTATTTTCCTTGGTCATTCGGAGTCAGTCGCTCGGCTAAGCGCGGCGTTTCAGGTTACACGACTAAAAAATTCTTTAGTATATCAGAAAAGATAATATAAGGGGTAAACCAATGAGTAAGAAGATATTAGTAGTTGATGATTCACAAACTGTCCGAACTCTGGTGTCGTTCATATTGAAATCGCATGGTTTTGAAGTTCAGACTGCCATTAATGGTGTTGACGCGCTTGAACAGATATATCGTGAATCTTTTGATCTCATCGTTTCTGATATCAATATGCCTAAAATGGACGGTCTGACTTTGATCAAAGTATTACGATTACAAGAAATGTATAAAGAATTACCGATTATTGTCGTTACTACTGAAGAAGACGAACAAGATAAAGAAAAAGGGTATCAGGCTGGCGCTAATGTATACCTTATAAAACCGACTGATCCTAACAAGTTGATTGCTAACGTTCAAATGTTACTGAGTGTTTGATTGCACCTGAGCGATGGAGTTCTACAATGAGCATGGAAGATTTTGATTCCTCAATTTTATTAGATTTCATTATTGAATGTAATGAACATCTTGAACATGTCGAGACTGACCTGCTAACTCTGGAAAAAAACCCGGATGATCTGGACATATTGAATACTATTTTCAGAGCGGTTCACAGCATTAAAGGTGGAGCTTCATTTCTGGGATTGAAAAAAATATCACAGTTGACCCATAAAATGGAAAATGTTCTTGACGCTCTGCGAAAAGAAAAATTGGCTGTCACATCGGAAATTATAGATACCATACTTGAGGGAATAGATGTCCTCATACAATTAATCGAAGAACTGGAAGTTAATGCAAAAGAAGCGTTTGGTGAGGGTGACAAACAGGCAAACATAGATTTCGATGAAATGTCGGAAATTGATATTGAGACGATAATGGAAAAGGTTGAGGCAATTAAATCAACTCCTGCAACACATTCAACTTCGTCTTCCGAACCTGTTGCTCAACCTTCTTCGCCTGTCAGTGCAATTCAAAAAACAGAAGAACAGGAACAAGTCGGCACCAAGAATGGAGAAGGAGCGCTTTCTGCCGCTCTAACCGTATTTCTTACGGAAAGCAATGAAATACTTGATTCACTTGAACAGAATCTAATGTCTCTTGAAGAAAATAAAAGCGATAAGGAACTTATCAATGAATTGTTCCGGAGCATGCATAATTTAAAAGGCAATGCCCGCTATCTTGGCATGGCTCATACCGAAAAAATATCACATCATATGGAAAATGTGCTTGATGGATTTCGGGAGAGCAAGCTGGAGGTGTCATCCGAAATTATCGATCTTTTATTCACTGGATTCGATACATTAAAAGCTCTCATTCAGGCAATCACTGATACAGGAATCGATACTTCCGTAGGTGTTGAACAAGTGGTTGATCAGTTGAAGCAGATTGCCGGCAAGAAGAATGAGCCTGCCCCAGTTATAAAAGAGGAGCCGCAAGCTAAAGCTGAAGTGGTTCATAATGATGAATCGGTATCAATTTTTATTACTGCGGTTTCCCAGCATTTGAAAAACCTGATTAATGTTCAGAACCGCCTTGAAAATAACCAGCTTGATGCAAATCAGGATCTAGAGATTCTTCTGCGCGCTGCGCTTGGAATGAAAAGTTCAGCTAATTATATGCAGTTTAATGCTGTGCGTGAATTGTCAGAGAATATTGAAAATATAGTCAGAGTGCTTGTGGCTAATCCTGCGGCTATTACCCCGGCATTCCCTCTGTTATTGAAGCGATGCGTAGAAACGTATGAATCAATTTTTGATTCAATAAAAACGCAGTGTAAGGAAGTAGACGTTGACCCACTGCTAATTGCCGACTTGATGATCGAAACGAATTCAGTTACCAGTAGAGCCGTTGCTAAAGAAACCGTTACGAAAAAAGTCGCTGTTGATGAGGGACGCCAAATCCCACCACAGGCTGATCAGGACATTCATGTCCAAGCGAATGAGAACAAAACGGAAGACACTAATAACGATCAGAAAGATGCATCATCGGGTGAACAGAAGTCTTCTGGCGCCGCGAAAAAAGGATTCAGTGTGGAGAAAACCATTCGCGTTGATCAGTCAAAATTAGATTCCTTAATGAATCTTATAGGCGAGTTGATTATCAGCCGGAATAGCTTTAATTCAATAAGCCGTAAAGTGGAAACTGAATATAATGTCCCTGAAATAGCGAAAGAAATAAAAGCGGCTACGCATATGATAGGAAGGATATCGGATGAATTGCAAAATACAATTATGGGCGTTCGTATGCTTCCTGTGGGGACAGTATTTAATAAATACACTCGGATGGTTCGCGATCTTGCTAAAGCCAAAGAGAAAGAAATTATACTGCATATAGAAGGCGAAGATACTGAATTGGACAAAACCGTTATAGAGCAGATTGGTGACCCGCTTGTTCACCTTATTCGTAATTCAGCGGATCATGGGATTGAATGCACGGAAGAGCGTCTTAAAAACGGGAAGTCTCCAGCAGGTAATTTATACTTGCGCGCATATCATGAAGGAAATAGCGTGGTTATTGAAGTCGAAGATGATGGTGCGGGGATTAGCGCTGAGAAGATGAAAAAGAAAGCTTTTGAAAAAGGGCTGATTTCTGAGAAAGAGTTCAACACAATGACAGAACAGGCGGCGGTTGAGTTAATTTTTCTACCTGGTTTTAGTACCGCTGAAAAAGTTTCTAATATATCAGGACGCGGTGTAGGGATGGATGTTGTCCGTAATAATATTACTAAACTCAATGGACGGGTTACTGTTCAGACACAAATCGGAAAAGGCACAAAATTTTCTATGATCCTGCCGCTTACTCTGGCTATCGTAGACACTATAATGGCGCGTGTAGGACGTAATGTTTTTGCAATTCCATTGTATGCTGTCGCAGAGACTGTCAAGGTTGACAGAAATGGGATAAAAACCATTAAAAACAATAGAGCATTCAATTTACGTGGAAACGTAATAGGTATTGCCAGTATAGCTGAGTTATTCCATATTGATGCAGAAAAAAGAAACGGATCGGACATCGATGATTCAGTTTCCATAGTGATTATAAATTCCGGGTCGTACCAGGTTGGCTTTATAGTTGATGAATTGCTTGATAAACAAGAAGTTGTAATTAAACCCCTTATCGATTTCCTTGCATCTATCACTGGTATTTCAGGAGCGACCATACTGGGTGATGGCAGTATTATTCTTATCATTGATCCAACGGAATTAGTTGAACTGACAACCAAAAGCGGCGAAAGAGTGCAGGAGTTAATCGAAACATGAAACGCAATGAATTAATAATTGTAGATGCAAGTCAGGATATCACTGTAGAAATAATTCAGTATTGTAAACAGCAATTTTCGTTTAAATCCATTCATCAGTTTAAGAAAGTAGACGATATTGCCGGAATTGACCTGAAGTCTGTTATAATATTTGTCAATTCCGTGGTTCTTTTGAGTACAGATCAGATAGTCAGTCTTTCTCAGTGTATCAGCAAATACAATGTACCGGTGATCATCTACTCGGTATTTGATGAAGATTCGCTATCTCATATTGTTGATGCTCTTGAACTGGGCGCAATTGATATTGTTCCTGCGAAAATATTTTATCCAACTCATACTCAACATGCTGATCAGGTTCTCTTTGATAAATTAATTACTGAATTACGAAAAGGCAGTTTTAAATTCGACTTTACGTTACTGAGAAACAGGATTTTTCCTGAATCATTAGATAATACCGTTGTTAAGTCCGCTAAACGAAGCGGCTTGGTTGTTATTGGCTGTGATATTGGGGGAAGTTCTTCTTTGCTGGGATTAATACCGCAATTGCCGAAATCGTTTACGATACCTGTATGTATTTTAATTAACAATAACGCTCAATTCCTAGACGCGTTTTGTGATAGGTTACAATTGAATTCCCAGTCGAGCGTTAAGCGGGTGTATGGAAAATCGGTTATTGAACCATCAACTATATATTTGATTTCTGCAAATCGCGCCCCTGTGCTTGATGTTGACAGTAATGGGATAGTCTCTATAATATCAAACAGCTCATATCCCTATGATCTTGCGTTGAAATATTCAATTGATCAGTTCATGTTTAATGCCGCGGATATTTATGGAAAAAATACCATAGGTGTCTTGCTTGGCGGCATGCAAAAAGATGGTATTCTTGGGCTTGAGCAAATTAAACGTGTCAGCGGGCACACGATAATTCAATCTACAAAATCATGTTATCTGAATGATCGCCATAAATTTGCCAAGAAGACCGGATGTGTTGAATCATCAGTCTATCTCGGAGAGATGGCGGAAAAACTGGTGTCCATCTAATAGTATGAGATTTTCGCTTGCCTGATTGTCGTATCATGTCTTTTTCCTGAACCAACTTCTTTAAGTCTGGTCAATATTATATTCTTACTTGTAAATTCGATTTATTTATTGACAATGTACTAATTATATTTGATTATCGGATTACGTAAGATTGTAAGTATTGTGTTCAGCAACATATCAATAAAGGAGTTGATCAGTATAATGGATGCATCATTTGAAAGAACACTTCATCGCGAAACGATTGCCTTGCATGGCGGACAATCTCCAGATCCTGCAACTGGTTCACGGGCCGTTCCAATTTATCAGACCACTTCGTATTTGTTCCGTGATTCCGAGCATGCGGCAAATCTGTTTGCTTTAAAAGAATTCGGAAACATATATACACGAATCATGAATCCGACGACCGATGTCCTTGAAAAGCGTATTGCCGCTCTTGAAGGGGGCGTTGGCGCTTTGGCGGTAGCATCCGGTCAGGCCGCTATCTCACTGTCGATTTTGAATATAGCGCAGGCGGGGGATGAAATTGTTTCAGGTGATAATCTTTATGGCGGAACATATACATTGTTTCACTATACCTTGAAGCGGATGGGTATAACCGTGAAATTTGTTGATTCGTCAGACCCAAAGAATTTTGAAGCCGCAATTACTGGTAAAACAAAGGCTATATATGCTGAAACTGTCGGAAATCCAAAACTGGATATCGCTGACATCGAAGGAATCAGTAAAGTAGCTCACAAACACAATATCCCCTTGATTATTGACAATACGTCGTGTCCTTACCTTGTGCGTCCGATTGATTTTGGGGCGGATATTGTAGTGTATTCCACCACAAAGTTTATCGGGGGGCATGGTACCTCGATCGGCGGTATAATCGTTGATTCCGGTAAGTTCGATTGGACAAAAGGAAATTTTCCGCTTATCACTGAGCCGGATCCAAGTTATCATGGGTTAAAATTTGTCGATGCGTTAGCGCCATTGGGAAATATAGTTTATATTATAAAAGCTCGGGTTACATTATTGCGTGATTTGGGGCCTGCAATGTCCCCGTTCAATGCATTCCTTTTTTTACAGGGATTGGAAACACTGCATCTCAGAATGCCTCGTCATGCCTCTAACGCATTGGCAATTGCCAACTTTCTCGCAGGGCATCCCAAGGTCAACTGGGTCAATTATCCTGGATTAAACTCGAGTCCGCAATATGCTAAGACACAAAAATATATGAAAGACGGCGCTGGAGCGATCGTTGGTTTTGGCATTAAAGGGGGCAAGGAAGCTGGCGTTAAATTTATTAACAATGTTAAGCTTTTGTCGCATCTCGCAAACATTGGCGATGCAAAAACGCTGGTCATTCATCCCGCATCGACAACTCACCAACAGTTGTCACCTGAAGAACAGCAGGCAACAGGCGTTACTGACGATTATATCCGCCTTTCGATCGGGTTGGAAAATATAGATGATATTATCGCCGATATACGCCAGGCATTGGAACATGTGTAGTCTGCTAGGCGGTGTGTTCGATAAATCTTGAGCGTCAAGTGAGGTGAATAAATGACATCACAGAGTACTGTAACTGAAAAATCCAGAATGGCGCATATGTATGATGATAATTCATATGCGATTGGAAAAACGCCGCTGGTTAAATTGAATAAATTGGTTAAAGGATGCAAGGCAAAACAGGTTTTAGCCAAAATTGAGGGACGAAACCCGGCGTTTTCGGTTAAATGCCGAATCGGCGCTTCAATGATCTGGGATGCTGAAGCGAGGGGACTCTTAAAACCGGGTGTGGAGGTTGTCGAACCTACCAGCGGAAATACCGGAATCGCACTCGCATTTGTTTGCGCGGCAAGGGGATATAAACTAACTTTAACCATGCCTGACAGCATGAGCCTTGAACGGAGAAAACTGCTTAAAATTTTTGGGGCAAATCTTGTTCTGACTGAAGGCGCAAAGGGGATGAAAGGCGCTATCGATAAAGCAACAGAGATTTGTGAGTCTAATCCGTCTCGCTATTTAATGCCTCAGCAGTTTGGAAATCCCGCGAATCCTGCGATTCATGAACTGACTACAGGCCCTGAAATTTGGGAAGACAGCAATGGCGATGTTGATGTGCTTGTGGCTGGTGTTGGTACGGGAGGTACTATTACCGGAATTTCCCGCTACATCAAACATACTCAGAAGAAAAGCATCTGTTCTGTTGCTGTAGAGCCGTCTGAAAGTCCCGTTATTACACAACAGTTAAAGAATTTGCCCATCCAGCCGGGATTGCATAAAATTCAGGGGATTGGTGCTGGATTTGTACCTCATAACCTTGATATTTCCATTGTTGACCGGGTGGAAACGGTAACAAGTGAAGAAGCTTTTGAATTCACCCGACGGCTTGCGCGAGAAGAAGGTATCCTTGCGGGCATTTCCTGTGGCGCCGCTATGTGTGTTGCCGCACGTCTTGCGTTTATGGATGAATTTGCTGAAAAATCAATAGTGGTCATTTTGCCGGATAGTGGTGAACGGTATCTTTCCGGAGATTTATTTACCGGGTTGTTTGATCCGTCGACTGGTCTATAATTTTTTCGAGGATGAATGGATTACACGATAAAAGCGTTTGTATTTGGGGCTGGTTATGGAACTCGTTTACAGCCCCTTACTCATATACGTCCAAAAGTTTGTGTTCCTGTTGCCGGACAGCCTGCTATTTTCTATGCCATTGACAGAATTGTTGATGCAGGAATTAATCACTGTGTCATTAATCTTCACCATTTGCCTGATATTGTTAAAAATACAATAGGTGATGGTTCTAGGTGGGGAATAGATGTATCGTATTCATTTGAGAAGCAGATTCTTGAGACAGGAGGCGCTCTCAAATATGCTGAGCACAAGTTATCCGCGGATTATATCCTGATTTATAATGGTGATATAGTTACCGATGTTGATATATGTGGTGTGATTGAGAATCACCGCCAGTCCGGAGCGGCCGCTACACTGGTATGTGCTTCATGGTGCGAACCGAAACAGATTACAATTGGTTGTAACAACAATTCGATTATCGATATTAGAAATTCTCTTACCGCAGGCCGTGTTCCCTCGCATACTTTTTTAGGAATACATGTCATTAACCGAGATGTAA
>QZJZ01000012.1 GCA_003599815.1 Candidatus Auribacter fodinae | reverse complement strand
TAATACAATTCATTCATGGCTACCTCCTTTTTTATTTCTCTTCGGAAAACTATTCTAACTCCGAATGGTCTTCTCAGAGGTAGCCTTTTCATATTGTCAAGACACTGGCTTGTCCGGGATAAAGGAGCAACTCTACTTGCGGGCGGAAAACATTGATCCGATCTTAAAGCCATTAATCAATGCGGCATGGCGAATCTGTGTGCCACACTCTGGACAGGTCGGTGCCCTGTCCGTACAATAATTAATTACAACATGCCATTGCGAACAAACGAAGTTTGCTCGGCAATCTCCTCCGCTGACTAACGCCACCGTTAAAAGGGGAACAATAATTGTAGGGACAAGACACTGGCTTGTCCGGGATAAAGGAGCAATTCTACTTGCGGGCGGAAAACATTGATCCGATCCTAATGCCATTAATCAATGCGGCATGGCGAATCTGTGTGCCACACTCTGGACAGGTCGGTGCCCTGTCCGTACAATAATTAACAAAATATGTCATTGCGAACAAACGTAGTTTGCGCGGCAATCTCCTCCGCTAAAAAACAAAAAGACGTGTCATTGCGAACCCTCGCAGAGGGTGTGGCAACCCCCTCCTTTGAATTGTGTTGGACGATGAGATCACCACGTCGCTTTGCTCCTCGTGATGACCGTTAATGGGGTGAGTTATGTGCAATGGTATCGGACGAACCGATGTACGATATAAATAATAATTCGGTCATTACGAAGCCCCGCAGGGGCTGTGGTAATCTCCTCTTTGAAAAACAAAAACATCACATTGCTGTCAAAGGGGGGATCAGTCTGCCCTCAGGTCAGCCAGATGCCGTTGCGCGAGGGTGCTCATCAGCGCGGATTCCGACTCGAACAGAGAGTAGTCGTTGATGTTCATTTCGTCGAGTATTTCCAAAATTTTTAGAGCGTCACTATCGGGAATAGTGTATTTTGTACAATTGTTTCCTACTAGTTGGTTTTGCAATGTGCTTTCATGATTGGCAAATACAATTTCAGTATCTGACTTATCTAGACAAAAAGTATATTCGCATTGTTGTAAATAATGTTTTCTATCTGTAGCAATGGAATGGCCTAGTTTACGTACATACGGATAGATCATCTGATTAAGAGCATGAGGATATAGATATATTGCAAATCGAGACTCTTTATTTTTATCATTTTTGTTCTTTTTTTGTAGCAGACAATCTTTAACTGCGAAAAAAGTAGCAATATATGGTGATCTTGTCCAGTCCAGTAAAGGTGATGGAAATCCATTTTGGCGCAGATAAGCCATGAATTCTAATGTTCGTATCTTCTCATTCAAGTCTTTATTATCGTTCAGGTCAGAGACATCCCATTTTTTATCACGACATGTCGTGATAAGATTACTAACTTTTTCTATCCTGTTTAAATATTTATTAATGGGGATGTTTCTATTCAAATAACGCTCTAATGTTGTCTGTAAAGTCCATTCAGCATTAGCCTGTCCTCGATAAAGACCAACGGGGACTAATTGATTGTCTTCACAAACATTTCTTATAAATCTGAAGTTAGACCTTCTTTTTTTGATGAGTTCTAAAAATTCTTCCCAAGTATTTAGCTCTATAGTTTCCATCAGCAGGCTCTTTGTCGGTGGGGTAAAAAGAATGGTGCCGAAGGCGGGATTTGAACCCGCAAGGGCGTTACGCCCACTAGACCCTGAACCTAGCGTGTCTGCCAGTTCCACCACTTCGGCACATAATAACTCTTTCAAAATTTTGACTTTTGATATATTATCCGTATCAACATGTACTGTCAATAAAATTATATCAGGATTTACAACGCCATGGCTAAGAAAGACACAACTCCCCAGACACCGCGCGTGACCAACCGTAAAGCACGCCGCGACTACGAACTGCTCGAAACCATCGAGGCTGGCATCATGCTCTCGGGCACGGAAGTAAAGTCGCTCCGCAACGGGAAAGGCAACCTGAACGACAGCTACGCTATGGTCGAGAAGGGCGAGTTGTTCCTGCTCAATTTTCATATCAGTACCTACGAACAGGGAAACCGTTTTAACCACGATCCTGTACGTACACGTAAACTGTTACTGCACAAGAACGAAATCCTGCGACTGACTATTCAGGTTCAGGAAAAAGGGCTGACCCTTGTGCCCACAGCGGTGTATTTCAATAAACGCGGTATCGTGAAAGTGGAAGTCGCTGTGGGGCGCGGTAAACATCTTTATGATAAACGCGAAGACATCAAACGCCGTACGCAGGAACGCGAAGTGCGCCGTGAACTGGGTAACCGCGGGCTCGGCAGGTTCGCCGGATAGGACAGGGGCGAGGCGATTGCTTCACCCTCTGTGAGGTTCCGCAATTGACATACGGTTATATTAATATTGTAACTAGCGGTATAATAGGTCATTCCTGTAATGACATGTTTCGCATTGAACATATAAAAATTATATCATGAAATTAACCTTACACAAAATATTGCGGTGGATTGTTCCCGCCTTTGCGGGCATGTTTATCCTAACCCTGCTGATAACCGTCGGGTTACGGATGTTTTACCCCTACGGGCTGGAACTCATGGAAGGACAAACATTAGTTCAGGCAGTCCGGCTGATGAGCGGGCAACCGCTGTATTGTGAGCCGTCTATCGCTTTTGCGCCAATGATTTATACACCGCTGTATATCTACCTGAGCGCGCCGCTGGTTTTTTTGTTCGGTATCGGTTTTTTTTCGCTCCGGCTGATATCCGTTCTGGCGACTGCCGGGACATTGTATATCATATATCGGTTTGTGAAACAGGAAACATCCAGTTCTTGCGCTGGGTTTGTTTCATCCGGCTTATATGCCGCGTGTTACGCTGTATGCGGCGCATGGTTTGATATCGCGCGGGTGGACTCGCTTTATATCATGCTGGCATTAACGGGTGTATATTTCGTCAGGTTTCACTCATCCAACAGAATGTATATACTCGCGGGTGTAATTCTTGCGCTCGCGATAATAACCAAGCAGACAGCTCTGATATGCGTTGCCCCGCTCCTGATTTATATAGCGGTATCAAAACGAGCACGTGCCCTCTACCTGATTATTCCGCTGGTTACGGTTGCCGGAGGCTCGTATTTTCTATTAGACCGGTATTACGGAGGATGGCTTTATTTTTATACGTTCTGGCTTCCCGGACAACATGATCTGTTACCCGATATGATCTGGAAATACTGGATATACGATATCGGAGGGAATCTGGCAATGGCTGTTATCGTCGCCGGGTTCGGTTTGTATTATATGTGCCGCAGGCCTGATCGCAAATGCGGTTTTTTTTACTTGTTTTTTCTGAGCGGGTTTCTTGCGGCGGGATGGGCAGGGAGGCTCAACAGCGGAGGATACGTCAACGCGCTTATGCCTGCCTGCGCGGGTATTACCGTTGTGTTCGGTATAGGATATTTTTCTTTCCTGTCGTTACGTAATAGCAAATTAATTGCGCTTTTCGGCATACTTGTGACTGTGCAGTTCGCTTTGCTGTCCTACAATCCGGTGAGGTATATTCCTGACAGGGCAGACAGGGAGGCGGGCGATTATCTGGTTGAGCAGGTCAGGTCGTTCGACGGGCTGGTGTTTATACCCTTGCACCCGTATCTGAACATACAGGCAGGCAAGCAGACAATGGCGTCGTGGTACTGCCTTGGCGAATTTTTAGGGTTGTACGGAAGGCATATTCCAAAATACTACGACAAACTGGTGGACGAAATACGCCTCGCCATCGCGCGCAGGCAGTTTGAGGTGGTGATTCTTGATGATCCCGAATACCTGCCCGGATTTTTGTTTGACGATGTCTTACCGCGCAGGTATACGCTGTCCAAGAAGCTATTTGCCGTCCCTGATGTGTTCAAGTGCCGCACCGGAAAACCTGTCCGCCCCGAGTATCTCTGGATCAGAAAATAATCAGCAAATAAATGGAAAACGGTGTCCCTATTTTATGTCCCTATTTTAGGAAAAGGCAGGCGACTACTTCATCCTGCGTTTGATAAACAAGGATACCGCGCCGATCAGCGATAAGATGATCGTTGCCGGTTCGGGTACTGCGTTGAGGTTGCTTTCATTATACAGGATAAATCCGCGTGTCTGCCCGGATGCATTAATTCCGTATCCGACGATATCTCCGTTATCATTTATCGCAGTGGCACGCGCAAGGGTAAAATTTTCTGATGGGTCAACAAAGGTGTTCAGGTCAATCATTATACCGTCATCATACAAAAAGGCATGTGTTTGTCCTGAAGCGGTTTGAGAAGTTCCCACTATGACTCCATTACTGTTAATATTGTGCGCCTGGCTGGTTGTGCCTCCAAGCGTACCAAGATCCGACATGATTCCGCCCTGATACAAGAATGCGCGATCATTTCCTCCAGCGTTTGGTGAGTAACCGACAATTTGTCCTGAGTCATTAATTGCCTTGGCAATACTGGTGTTACCTCCTAATGTACCAAGGTCTGACATTGTGCCGCCCTGATACACATAGGCATGGTATTGC
Organism: Candidatus Auribacter fodinae; assembly: GCA_003599815.1. GTDB lineage: Bacteria > Auribacterota > Auribacteria > Auribacterales > Auribacteraceae > Auribacter > Auribacter fodinae. The sequence continues at coordinate 25,057 of QZJZ01000012.1, read as the reverse complement.
CCTATCGTTGCCAAAGAGTACCCTACGATTTGTCCGTTATTATTGATATCATTCGCGTAACTGATGGTATATCCTAAAGATGTAAGCCCTCCTAATGTGCCAATGTCATTCATTGTGCCTGAATAATAAAGGAATGCGTGAGAGGATGCGGCAGCGTCTGTGGTATTGGAACTTCCAATGATCTGCCCGGAATTATTGATTGCTGCGGCTGTGCTGGTGTGGCTTCCTAAAGTACCGAGATTCGTCTTAGTGCCGGATTCATATAGGAGTGCCTGTTGATAACCTTCTGTTGTAAGAGCGTATCCAACGATTTTTCCGCTGTTATTCGTACCAATAGCCATGCTTGTCGTTCCCCCGAAAGTCCCCAGATCAGTCATAATATCTGAATTATATGCGAATGCGTGGTTATATCCTTCCGCTGTCCTGGCAAGTCCGGCGACCTGCCCGAAATCATTTATATCGTACGCATTACTGGTTGTACCGCCAAAAGTGCCCAGTTCCACAAAACGGTATTCGGCAGAATACGTGTGAGACGTGATAATCAGCATAGACAACAACACAGCAGGCATAAAGTATAGCTTCATTGTATGGTTCCTTAATTGATAGGTATAATTCATTAACTAATTATATCATGCGGATATGAGAAATGCAAATTTTGAAATTTATTATGTTTTAAAGACTTATAGTATATGATTGGATTGTCTTGGAAAAGAAAAAGAGGCACCAAAAATGATGCCTCTTTGAAGTATTATAAGAAACGCGAGGAGATTATTTCATCCTGCGTTTGATAAATAACGATACCGCGCCGATCAGCGATAAGATGATCGTTGCCGGTTCAGGTACTGCATAGAGAACAAAACCTCTTCGGAATCCATCACTGTTGATTCCCTGTCCGACAATATCGCCTCTGTCGTTGATTGAGTATGCGAATAAGGCGGTAAAATCTAATGACGGATCAATGAAATCATTCAAATCTTTCATTATACCGTTTTCATACAGAAATGCGTGATAATCGCTTGGGGCAACTTCTGAAAGTCCGACAATCTGCCCTGATTCATTAATGTCGTTTGCCGAGCTGTAGGCACCACCTAACGTTCCCAGATCGGACAGCATCCCCATCACACACAGGTACGCATGAAAGTCGCCGCTACTGGTTTCCGCGTCTCCGACGATTTGTCCGGCATTATTGATGCCGTGTGCGTTGCTGGTGTTGCCTCCCAGCGTTCCCAGTTCTGTAATAGTTCCTGAGTCATACACAAAACCTCTGGTTTGCGAAGCTGTATTCGTCGTCACGCCTACAACTTGTCCAAAATCATTAATACCATACGCATTGAAGGCGTTCCCGCCCAGATCCGTGAGGATTCCAGACTCATGTATATACGCATACCAATCTGTTGTGGAATAAACGTAGCCTACAATCTGTCCGGTGTTATTTATTTGATTTGCGAAAGAATGGACTATATCGGGCATGCTGGCTGTTAAATTCTGCATTGTTCCTGATTCGTAGATAAAAGCGGCTGTGTTGTTTTGTGTATTTGAGGAACCTACAATTTGCCCTGCATCGTTTATTCCGTTGGCATAGCTGCTGTTGCCACCCGGCAAAACACCCAGATCTGTCATAATGCCTGACTGATATAAGAATGCATGTGAAAATTTTGCATCAACAGTGTAGGAAGAACCTACGACCCGTCCTGAATTATTAATGTCCCGAGCGTCACTTTCAGTTCCGCCCAGAGTGCCTAATTCTACAAAGTGATACTCGACAGCTGAGATATTCTGAGCAGTATACAATAATGTAATGACTGCCAGAATGAAAAAAGTAAAATTCTTGTTCATAATTATCCCCTTGTTTTAATGATATATCAGAATCTAAATTAATTATAATGCATCGAGACAATGATGTCAATTAATATAATGCATTGTATTTAATTATTGTTATTTTTTTTGTGATTGATGATAATACTTTGCAGGTCAAGTCCTTTTTGTGAAATACAATAGTGAACTGATGTGAAAGTGCAGGTTTGCGGTATTATTCAGTGAGAAATAGTTGTAAGCACTGTTTTCTGTGGCTGATGAATGTCTACGTATAATTTTATAATATTTTATTCAATGAGCCTTTAAATTTTTATCAAAAAAATCGTACCGGATTTGATTTCTGCAATTTTGAATGTTATGATTTATAATATAAATAAAAACATACAAGGGAAACTCTATGAAAAAGATACTGTTGTTTGTTGTTCTGCTTCTGTTTATGTCGTCCAATGCGCGTGCGGCGTACGTGAACGCAGCGTTAGGCGCCGCGGTTAGCCCTTCTGCCGGAAGCGCGAGCGGATCGTCTCCCGCGAATATTGTTGACGGTAACTATAACTCGTTTTCGCAGTTGTACGGTTCTCATTCCGCGTGGTGGCAACTCAATATCGCTTCTCAGCAGAGAATAGACCAGATCGTTATCCGCGCTCTCGGATACAACACCGCAAACGGGATCAATTATACGCTTACCAGTTATGATGTGTACTTCAAAGTAAATAGCGGAGACGCATGGACAAAAATCGTGGATTTCGATGGTTCAGCTCAGCCTGCCGGGCAGTATGCTAATACTCATGACTTAGATATACCGGTTACGGGCCAATATTTCCTGATGAACGTCAATTACAGTTTATGGTCTGACCCATTGCTTTTTGAAATAGAACTGAATCAGGATACCAATCCGCCTGCGGCAATCCCCGAACCAGCTACGCTCTCATTGCTTCTGCTGGGCATAGCGGCTGTATCCGGAAAACTGAAAAAGTAGTGCGGCAAGCCTCTGTCGCTCTGATTTAAAGCCTGTTTCTATTAATGCAGAGATTAGAAAGCAAAATTTTTGTTAAGCAGGAATTTTGAAAGTTTTACGATGTCGTTGTTGTACACTATGGGCATGGAAAAGTAGTGGATCACAACTTTGTCGCTGGGAAGGTGCACCCTGAAGATGCGTGAAACGCACTCAAGTGGTTCTCTGAGAATAACAGAATTCATACATTCCCCCCGAAAATATTTGTTTGAGCAGAGCGGCACAAAAGGAGCCAGGTGCAGTTACCCCCCGGCGACTGCACCTGTTATTTAACGCGTGTGTACTGCCGTAGCCCATTCGATTCATTAACAGTAGCCGTAAATTCCAGCTCGAATAACTGTTCAATATGCCCGTCCGCATATGTGGCGAACGCGATTCCTTTTTTGACTTTCAGCACGTTGCCGTGACGAAAGAGAATTGATTCTATATATTCCGTGTCGTTATCTGTTTCAGAATACGCCTGAAAAGTTGAGTGGTCGCTGTCAGCCAGCAATATGGTTCCCGCCGGGTTAGTTATTCTGCTGATCTGAGTCCCGGTAACGACAGCGTTCAAGCCGTATGATACGTCCGAGCTGGAATCAGGGCAGACCAGCAGAGCGCTGTCATTGTTGTAATAATCAGTCAGTGAATCAGATGCGTAGGCGGCATCCATACTGTTATTGTTCAGTACCTCAGGGATAGCTGAAGCGTCAGCAAGATTCGTCGGCAACACGCTGTTCCAATCGTTGGCATACAACATGATAGCGATGGCAAGCTGTCTTTGATTGGAAATACACGTCGCGCGCCTGCCCTGATCCCGCACTCTGTGGAGCGCCGGAAGCAGGAGCCCTGCCAGTATCGCTATTATCGCGATAACCATCAGCAGTTCTATCAGTGTAAATCCTTTGCTTTTCATTGTTATGTCTCTCTCTTTTATGGTTTTATCTGTCACGTTTTTAATGAGCAATTAGCGTGCCGGGCGTTTTTGAACTTGATTTTGTACGCATAACAGCCTCGTGTCCGGTTATCAAACAGGGAAACCGACTTGTTATCGAACAATAGATAAATACGGGAGCAAATGGTGAAAAGACGATTTATAAGTAATATATTGTATGAAATATAAAATCCGGTTACCCGCGCACACCCGGTGCTCAGCCGGCTGTGCGCGGGTACTGCTTATTTGTCTTCGACTTTGATGGTGATCTGTTTCGGCTGTGCCTTTTCCAGTTTAGGCACAGTGATGTTCAGGACGCCGTTTTTGTAGTGTGCCGCTACTTTGTCCTGATTGATGCCGTCCGGCAGAGTGAATGATCTCTGGAAACTGCCGTAGTACCTCTCTGAACGATAGACATGCGCGTCTTTGCTCTCCTTCTCTTCCTTGCGCGTGCCGCTCAGCGTCAGGACATTGTTCCGCAGGTCGATGGATACATCCTTCGGTTCAATGCCCGGCAGGTCAGCCCTGATCTCGATCCGGTCATCTTTCTCGATGATGTCAACATCAGGAGCGAACCGACCTTCCGCAAGAGGCGTGTCCTCAAAAAAATTTGAAAGAGAGAGGTCAAACAGGTTGTTCATCCTGTTGCGAATGTTGAACAGATCGCTCATCAGACTTTTTGTGTCCTGTTCAGGACGCCATTTTTTGAGTTCCATAATGTGCCTCCTTTCTCTTTGTGAAGGTTTGGGTGTCAACGATTCATTAAATAGCAAAGCCTATGCTAAACTATGACATATACATTTAAGTTCTTTTTTATCAGCAAATAACGCAAATCATAGAGGAACTTGATATCTGTTTTGCGTGTCACAATGGCACATAATTAACGGTGTTGCGTGACATCGTGGATACAAAATACGGATTTTTGGAGTTAGCTGTATCAATTCTTTAGAAAATGTGTTATATTTAATAGAAACGGGCGTTATTAATTAGGACGTTTTATATAGGCGTAACAGTATGGTGTAAAGTGATATTCAAATTGATGAGTCTTCATTTGCTGATAATACGGGTGGCTTTACAGCGATTGTGTTGAAACCTTAATGCACATGTGACAGGGGTAGCTATGAGACAGTTGATCGGTATTTTTAGTGCGGCTATTTTGTTTTTTATTTCCGGCATATCTTTCGCTCAAACAACATATTACGTTGCCGTAACAGGGAACGACAGTACTGGCGACGGGTCGTCCGGCAACCCATGGAAAACAGTTGCCAGAGGCATTAGCGGCATGTCAGGCGGCGACACACTGGTTATTCGTGAGGGCGAGTACGATATACAATCGGGATTATCCATTTCGTCTTCCAAAAACGGAACGGTTTTAAACCCGACCGTCATTATCGGCGAAGGTAATGTTGTTCTGCTCTTTACCGGAGGTTATTTCTATCTTGCGGGAGCGAGTTATGTGCATATCAAAAATATGACAATGATCTCGTTCTATTCCGTGGGCATATATCTTAACGGGTGCCAGTCATGCCTTGTTGAAGATGTGACAGTGGGAAGCGGCGGCTGGAACACGGTGTACTCGCACCAGTTTTTTGGCATATACCTCGCGAACACTCAGCAGACCACTATATCAGGATGCAACGCGTCGTACCTGAACGGCAAAAATTACAGTGTATACGGTATTTATCTTGAAGGAAGCTCGCAGAATACCATTTCCGGCAACACATGCAGTTATAACCGGATTTATCATTCCGGCTCAAGAGTCACTGGCATTTACCTCAATAATAACAGTAATACCAATACTGTTTCCGGCAACGTATGCGAAGGAAACATGCAGAGCGGATCCGAGTCGATTACCGGTATTGGCATCCTGATAGAAAACAGCGACGGCAACACCTTTATTGAGAACAGGCTTATCAATAACCGCACCAGCGGTATCCAGTGCCAGGACAGATCCGGGACGCATACCTTTGTTCGGAACATTTTCGATAATAACGACTGTATCCTGAAAAATCTCGGCTCCGTATCAGTTAAAAATTCTATTTTTATCGACAGTACCTTGATTGTGCAGGGCGCGGCGTTCAGCACTGTGGCAGTTGACCATTGTGTCTTTTCGGGAACTGAACAGCCTGTTTCGATCACAGCTCCAGTGAGTAATCTGTCCGTTACAAACAGCATTTTTTACGCTGAATCGCCAAAACAGAGGGCGGTTTCCATGGACAGCACGCCTGCCGCATATACTGTCAGCAACGACTGTTTCAACGATCAGTTTGCCGCGGTGAGCTCGTTTGATAATGACACCACAACACACCTTTTTCACGTTGATCCGCAGTTCAGAGACAGAGCGCGGGGCAATGTGCAGGTACTGAGCGGATCGGCATGTATCGGGTCAGCGTCCGACGGCAGTGATATGGGCGTTTTTGGCGGCGCGCAGAACTTTGTGGATACGGATAACGACGGGTTGCCGGATACATGGGAACAGCAGTACTCTGATATCAGCCTCCTAAGTGATACAGGTGACCCTGATTTTGACAGCCTTATTACGTTTGATGAATATTTTAACGGGGCGAATCCGGCGCTTGCGGACACTGATAATGACGGCATAGACGATGCGGCGGAACTGCTGAATAACCTGAAACCATGGCTCCCCGATACGGACGCTGACGGGCTGAATGATTACGCTGAACTATTCGTGCTCCCATCGTCACCCACCAACAGCGACAGTGACAGCGACCATATATCCGATTACTTCGAAATCGTTTATTTCGGCACCAACCCTATGAGCACAGACACGGATAGCGATGGGCTGGGAGACAACGAGGAAATTCTTCAATACGGCACGAACCCTCTTTCTGCTGATTCTGATGGGGACGGGCTGGACGATAATGTCGAACTGAACGTTGAGAACACTGATCCGACCAACCCTGACACGGACGGCGACCTTATCAATGACGCTGATGAAGTGCTTGTATATCATACCGACCCCCGCGATTACGACTCTGACGACGACTGGCTCGAAGACGGGCAGGAACTGTTTGAGTCGATGACAGACCCGCTTGATAATGATTCTGACGGCAATGCTGTTTCGGACTGGTCTGATTTTTACGATTTTCAGACTGAGGTGCAGATAGGAAGCACGAATGTGCTCGGATTTACTCCTGTTACTGCGTATTCTGCCGGCAGGTATGTTGCCGCATGGGCACGAGGCACTTCATTTGTGAACATCAAAAATGTGGATGGCATTATTCTCGATAACGACGGTATAGCCTCAGGCACGATATCGTTGTCCACAACCAGCACATTGTACGCTATTGACGTCGCCGCCGCGAACGATACGTTCTGCCTCGCGTGGTCAAACGGCGGTATTACCTGCCAGATATTCACCCCGACGGGATTGCTGTACGGCAGTCCGGTATCGATCAGTAGTCAGGCAGGATCACCGTCTCTGGCGTCAAACGGCGATGATTACCTTATCTGCTGGCAGGGCACTGACGCGCAGTACGCCGGTGTTTTCGCTTCTGTTATAGATAACGACGGCACAAAGATCGCGTCTTCGTTTCAGGTCAATAAGTATACTCTTCATAACCAGAGAACGCCTGATGTGAACTCGGATGGCGACAAATATATGGCTGTTTGGGGGAGCGCAACTCAGGAGCTTTCAGGGTCGGATGACGAGGGGATTTACGGTAATACGATAGCCACGTCGCCGTCTGTCGTTGTGCAGAGTACGTCGGATATTCATATTAATACGTATACAACCGGTTACCAGTCGTCACCGGCGGTTATATCAAATGGAACGAACTATCTGGTAACGTGGCAGGGGCCGGGTGATGACGGGTTCGGGCTGTACGGCAGGCTGGCAGACGCGGCGGGCACGCCGTTTGGCGATGAGATACTGATTAACGGATTCGACCCGGGAACCGGAACGCTTTCAGCCGTTACCGGCACAGGCATCGGCGGATGGTTTTTTGTTGTCTGGGCCGCTGAGGAATACACCTCCGGTACAGGGCAGGACATTTACGGCAGACTGCTTGACAACGACGGAACGCCGGTCGGCAGTGCGTTTCGTATAAACACCTTTGTGCGCAACGAACAGCAGGCTCCGGCGGCTGAATCGAACGGCAGTGACCTGTTTGTCGTGTGGCAGGGGTCGGGGCAGGGAGCCGCTCAGCAGACCATTTACGGTATTTATTTTGATGATGTGCTGGGTGATACTGATAACGACGGGCTGATCAATTTGCTGGAATGGAGCAATAAACTCAATGCATCCGATAATGATTACGATAATGACGGGCTTGACGACGGTTACGAAGTGCTGGCTTGTCATACGGATCCGAAGGTCCCCGATACTGATAAAGACCTTCAGAGCGACTTTTTTGAGGTTGTCGCGGGTACATCGCCCCTTGACCCGATGTCTCTTTTTATGTTCAATGTATCCACAGATTCGTCCGGGCTGGTCACCCTTGCGTGGCCGTCTGCCGAAGGACGGGTATACTATATTGATGCGGCAGATTACTGCACGGGCACATATATCCCTGCCGCTGAAGTTCCCGCGCTGGCTGTTCCGGGGATGATTGAGTACACTGACGCCGGTTTCGACCTTGATAACGACGGGTCTATCGGCGCTCTCGATTTCGCGCCTTCCGATGACCCTCAGGTACGGCGCAGGTTTTATAATCTACGTATTCAGTGGGATATAAAATAGGCTTTTCTAAATCCATATCATCCAAAGTGTACTGAAAAAAGCGTACCTTTTTTTGTGCGAATAATAAAAAAATTGGTTGATTAATTGTGTTTCTTCAGTATCATAGTGATTCGTTTATAGCATCTTAAATTTCTGATTGAAGGGATGTTGCTGTATAACCTGCCGGATTGCGGCGCCGCATTTTTCATGAAACAGATTATAGCTGTTATTGTCTATATTAATGTGGTGTTATAAAGGTGTATCGCTGATACTCCAAAAAGGATGATATATGGTATCTGATACTATTGTATTCAGACAAAGATATAGTACGCTTATTTTTTGCTTATTTCCTATTGTTTTTATAATATTTTCTTGTTTAGAAATTTATGCGCATTTTGGCAATGATTCATTTATGAAAAAATGCGCCGCTGAGAGAAAAGTCGAGGGGTATCAGGCGTACGTATACCGAGATTACCGGGAAGCCGTCGCACTGTATTCCAGCGTGATAGAGTATTATCCCCATGACGCGGAATTATATTATTTTCGCGGGTTAGCCTATATTCAGGTGCAGGAATATGAAAAGGCCGCTGACGATTTTTCCATCGCAATTCTTTATAACCCCACGGAACAGCGCAACTGGTTACAGCGCGCGCTGGCATACTCTTTTTTGGTCAGGAACGATGATGCGCGCACTGACATGGAACGCGCCATAGTCCTTGACCCGATGAACACGGGCGCCTATTTTATGCTGGCATGCCTGAACTTTCGTGACGGGCTGTATAACGCCGCGCTGGATAATCTGACTTTCATCATGCTCCTGCGCAAGGATTCCTATGAAGCGTACTTTCTGCGCGCAAGGACATTTAACAGGCTCGGAGAATACGATAAGGCAATCGCTGATTGCGCTACGGCTCTTGAAATTAAGCCTGCCCAGCCTGAGATTTTTGTTGAGCAGGCATTCTCGCATATGAAAAAAGGCAATTACGCGCATGCTGTCATGGACTGCAACACCGCCATAAAAATAGATCCGAATTATTACCCGGCATATTGCATGCGCGCGGAAACCGATTTACGGCAGGGGCATCACCGGAGCGCAGTCACTGACAGTTCCGCATCGATCTCTCTCAAACCGAATTATTCCCGCGGCTATGAGATACGCGGCGAAGCGCTGTTTTATCTTGATGCTGTTGAACGCGCCCTGCATGACCTGAATATGGCCCATTTTTTGGATCCTTGCGGGTTCAAAGCGTATCACATCAGAGGCACAATATATTCTCTGATGAAGGAGTATCAAAAAGCGGCGGATGACTTTACACAGGCAGTCAGCATGGAGCCTGAAAATATCGAGTACCTGAACAGGCGAGCCGATGCGTATGTAAAACTAGGCATGTATGAGCCGGCTATTGCTGACCTGTCAAAGTCCATTGCGCTCAATGAAAGGGATCCGTGGGTTTTCACTCTGCGGGGTATAGCGTACGGGCTGAGAGGCGACTATGATGCGGCTCTGGCTGATTTCAACAGGACGCTTCAGTATGACCCGTTATATTGCGACGCATACATGCACCGTGCAAATATCTATATACAGCAGGAACAATTCGACCTGTGTATTATGGACTGCAGTTCGGCGCTCGAATTGTCTCCGGGGCGGTATGAAGCTCTTATTCTGCGGGGCGACGCGTTTGTAAAACAAGGAGATATTGACAAGGCTATTGTTGATTATACCTCAGCTTTGGAACTGCATCCGTTTGACAAGCGTATTTATCTAAAACGGGCGACTGCCTATAAGGAAATTGGCGATTTTGAGAAAGCCGTCGCGGATTGTACCGCTGTGATAGCCTTGAGCCCGGAGAGCGCTGATTTGTACTGTTTACGGGGGTCTCTGTATCTTGATATGGGGGACGAACGGTCGGCGGTCAGCGACTTTACCAGTGCTATTGAACTTGACCCGACAGATCCGGCTGTTTTTTTCAGGCGGGGGTTGCTGTTCGCCAAAATGGAAAACTATCTTCGCGCGCATAGCGACTTTACTTACGCTATAGCTCTTGACCCGAATAATTCCGAGTACTATCATTGCAGGGGAAAGGCTCTTTTTCATCTTAAACGGTACAGCCGCGCGGCAGGGGATCTATCGGTTGCGCTCACAAAGGAAAAAGATAATCCGCTCATTTATACACATCTTGCTGAAGTCCAGTTTGCTATGGAACAGTATAATGACGCGGCGGAAAACTTCAGTAATGCTATTCAGCGCGCTCCTGATGACCCGGTACTGTACGGACAGCGGGGGCAGACGTATTTATCCGATAAAAAGTTCACTAAGGCAATCTCTGATTTTAAGGCGGCTTTGTCTTTAGACCCATCCATGAGTACGGTATCCACAGCGCTTGAGCAGGCGTACGGGTTACGATATGCGGCGTGGCTGAAGAAGTATATCTGGGTTCCGCTTGTTTTTTTCGCCTATGCAGTATGGCGTGTAGTTTCTAACCGGCATACGCCCGATCATTGTTCTTTCGAGCACGAGGATTCCGACATCCATCATAAAAATGCGGTATGATCTTTATTATTTCTGTGATAATCCAATAAATTCTTCTTTTCTTCTTCCATTTTTTGAATAAAATAGTCGTAACTATCGTTTAAATGTACGAATATAACCTGAGGGCAAAGAATGAAAAAGTATTTTAGGCTGGTGTTTGTGATCGTATCCTGTGTGTATCTGTGTGGTTTATTATCCGGTTGCGCCGGGCAGTTGCCATTTTCCGGCGGTAGCGGCGGCACCATCCATTACGCCATTACGGACGATAACTGGAAAATCGCTCTGAAACGTATAAATTTTGGCGGTAACGGCAAACCGCCGGTTATCATGTGCCACGGGTTAAGCTATAATGACCGTTTTTACGGACTGAACCCGCAGGCAAACCTCGCCCAGTACCTTGCGAATGAAGGATACGACGTGTGGATCGTATCGTTGCGAGGGAGCGGTTCGAGTACCAAGTGGGCATATAAGATGGTAGAACACGGGCTGGAAGGCTATCAGATATATAAGCTTGCCGATGAGGAGCAATGGGCGGGCGCCGCTATTAATGGTATTGGCCTTCTGATAAACATGGCTGAATCACAGATGACCAACCTGACCGCTGACCCGCGGTATATCAACTGGGTACTGGATGATTATGCTGACCGTGATATTCCTGCCGTGCTGAAATATGTCCGTTCTGCCACAGGACAGCAGAAGGTTCTATGGGTGGGGCATAGCATGGGCGGTATCATTATGCTTATATACCTGATAAACAATCATGACCCGGATATTGCCGGGCTGGTGACCGTCGGTTCACAGCTTACCATGCCTCCCGGACAAGTTGCGGCGGCCTATATTCAGCAGATGCAGTATCTTCGTTTAATGGAAATAGCCGGTAACAGTGTTGAAATGGAACGTGCCAAGAAGATAGCGCAGGAAACCGCGGATGACCTCTTTTTCAACCCGGCAAACCGTGACCCTCAGACAGCGGCGATGCTGCATTCCATTGGTTCCGATACGCCTGCCGTAGGTGTACTCGGGCAATACCTTGAACTGATGGCATCCGGTGAACTGAAAACGTATGACAATACCTTTAATTACGCGCAAAATGCGTCTCGGGTCAATGTACCGTACCTCATGATGGCAGGCGCGTCTGATCAGCTCGCGCCGCCGTCTACCCAGCAATTTCTCTATAATAATGTGTCGTCCAGCGATAAAACAAAAATTATCCTTGGACCGCAGGAAGGGTTCTCAATCGACTACGGGCACAATGACAGCATTATCAGTTTGCGGGCGGTTCAGGAAGTGTATCCCATAATCAGCAATTGGCTCGATGAGCATTCATATTGATGCTCTTTTTGAGCATTCTTTACAAATCAGCTAAAAAAATGTTCATAAAAATCGATAATTAGTATACATTTATTCATTTGAAGATCAATTTATCGGGATTGTGTTCGCATGCTGTTTAATTCTTTGCATTTTTTACTGTTTTTTCCTATCGTGACGATGCTGTATTTTATGATACCGTACCGTTTCAGATGGGTATTCCTGCTGATAGCCAGCTATTATTTTTATATGTGCTGGAAAATGGAATACATTATCCTGATTGTCGTATCTACCCTTATCGATTATTATGCCGGCGTGATGATGGGTAAAAACGAGGACAAGGCTAAACGGCGCAAATATCTTATATTGAGCCTAATATCCAATCTTGGATTATTGTTCGCTTTTAAATATTTTAACTTTTTCAATGATTCCGCCCGTGCGGTTTTTAACCATTTTAATATTGCCTATTACCTTCCGGCTTTTAAATTTTTGCTTCCTGTGGGTATTTCTTTTTATACGTTTCAGACCATGAGTTATTCCATTGATGTGTACCGCGGTGAAAAGGAACCGGAAAAACATCTTGGTATTTTCGCTTTGTATGTGGCTTTCTTTCCACAGCTTGTCGCAGGCCCGATAGAACGCTCCACACGGCTCCTGCCGCAATTTTTTGTAGAACATTCGTTTGACTATAAACGGGTTACCGATGGGCTGAAATTGATGATGTGGGGTTTTTTTAAGAAACTGGTCATCGCAGACAGGCTGGCTTTTCTGGTGAACGGCCCGTACAACAACCCCGGCGATTATTCACCCACACAACTGCTGATAGCCACCTATTTCTTCGCGTTTCAGATCTATTGCGACTTTTCAGGTTACTCGGATATCGCCATCGGCTCGGCGCAGGTGCTTGGCTTTGACCTGATGGACAACTTTAACCGCCCGTATTTCTCCAAATCCATATCCGAATTCTGGAAACGGTGGCATATATCGTTGTCGTCGTGGTTTAAGGATTATCTGTACATTCCTCTTGGCGGAAACAGAAAAGGCAAAGCCAGATGGTATTTCAACATGTTCACTGTGTTTCTGGTGAGCGGGTTATGGCACGGGGCAAACTGGACATTCGTTATCTGGGGCGCTCTGCACGGATTTTACCTGATGTTTTCCATCTTCTCGTATCCGTTTCGTGCACTACTGCATAAACTATTTCTGATGAAAAAATTTCCGGGCGTCCATAAATATGTGCAGGTATTCATCACATTTCATCTGGTATTGCTGTCATGGATATTTTTCCGGGCGAATTCAGTAACCGACGCGTTTTATATTATCCGCCATATAGGTGACATATCTGTTTCGGATGTTATCAGTTTTGCCAAAGGCATACAAATAGAATTTATTATTGCCGTGTGCTCGATAGCGTTTATGGAGTTTGTGCATCTTATTCAGCGTCATTCGCGTATACGGCATATGCTGGCAGAGAGGCCCATATATGTACGCTGGGCGGTATATTACGCGGTGATTTTCGGTATTATTTTCTTTGGGAAATTTACTCAACAGCAATTTATCTATTTTCAATTTTAGGGTTCATCATGAAACGTTTCGCCAGAAAAAGCATACTGTTTGCCGCAGGGTTTGCCCTTTTGTTCGGGGGGGGTATCATACTATTATCGTGTTAAGTTTCAACTGCAGGACACCTTTTTCAAGGCGTTCCGGGTGTTCAATGCCAATACCACACCGATTCGGGTGTTATTTCTTGGCGATTCGCATACTCACCGGGGTATAAAAAATAGGTACCTGCCTGATGATTTCTACAATTTTGCCAGTGACAGCGAAAGCCTTCGCGAGACCTATCTGAAACTCCAGTATGCGCATCGAAAACATCCTGAATTGCAGTATATTGTGCTTCCTTTTGATTACCATATGCTTTCATCATACAGGGAACGGGCATTTGATTTGTCGCGAGTAATTTATTATGCTGATGTCAATGAACTGGCTAATGTGTATGGCAAACCTCGGCTGGTTTTAAGCATCCATGCTTTAGGGTACAGGTACCTGCCATTGCTGTACAATAAGAACAGGGAAATGATGATTCTTGCAGAGGTCAGGGATATACTGCATCTTGCTCTCGGTAAAAAATCGCAGAAGTCCGTTGATATTGATGAGTGCGGCGACCCAATGGTTCATGTATCCCGCGCACACGGCGGTGTCTGGACAAAACAAACTGACAGCGACAGGTATAATGAATCGAAAAATCGCGCGGCAGTACATTTTACGGGGAACATGGTTGAACCTGAAATGGTGGATATAATGGACCGCATACTTGCCTATTGCGAGCAGAACGATATTAAGGTTATCGGAATAACATACCCGCTTACACTGGAATACCAGAAGATGATGGATTCGTATGCTGTTGATTCTGTGATGGCTGTATACGATGCCAAACCGTCTTTTCACCGGTTTAACTATGTTCATCTCTACGATGACAAACAGGAACTGTTTCACGACCCTGACCACCTGAACTCCGATGGATCTGTTATTTTTACCGGGCAGGTAGTGCGCGATATCAAGTCGGTTATTCCGGCAAAATAAACATTTGGAACGATGAAAAATCACAACAGACTGTCATCGCTCTGTCCTAAGGAACTGTGCGGCAATCTTTTCATTCTGATAGTGTTTGTTATACACATGAGATCAACACGTCGCTGACGCTCCTCGTGATGACATTTTTAAGCGAACCTTAGCGATTTCTACTAATCGCATACTTCAGTAAATTCGATCATAAAAAAACAGCCGAAAACACATTGTTTCCGGCTGTTTTGTCAATACGTAAGAAGTTCGTTATTTTCTGAATCTTTTAATGATAATGCCGATTGTGCCCAGCCCGATTAATACCAGGGACATCGGTTCAGGAACCGCAATCTCGGTGATGGATGGTGTCATCACGTATCCCATGTAATCGCCTTCGGCAAACGATCCGCCGCCGACCATTTGTCCGGCATCGTTTATATCGTATACATCATATAACAGCCAGTCTGACGCGGCAGGCAGAAGGTCGTTTAAATCGGTATATTTATATACATAGGATGACGTTTCCTCGTCCCACACCTTTTCCCATAAGTATGGCGTTCCGCTGTCGTCGTCGGTACCGACAATATCGCCGTTTATATTGATCGCTAGAGAGAGAATGTACGCGTTTTCAGGGGTAATAATAACCTGCATTTCAGAAGTCGCGTTTTCCCAGAGAACAACGGAGAGTTCGTAGGTAGTCATGTCAACCGCTACGCCGACGATCTGCCCTGCGTCATTAATATCGAGCGGCATAACGGCATAATCCATAGGTGAGTCCAGCACCTGCATCATACCGTCATCGTAAACAAACCCTGCCACAGGAATTGTGTCAATATAATCAAACATATGCTCATACTTTTCTATCTGAGCATATCCGATAATAACGCCGTTGTTGTTGATCGCTGTGGCGACTGAACCGTTCACAGTGCCTTCATCAACAGTCGTGTCATCCGGCAGGACTTCGTATCCGGGAACCAGCCCGAGGTTATGCATGGTTCCATCCCATTTGAACGCGCGCTGAGTTGGAACAGTCATTTCCGTGTGCCATGGGTAAAGCACTTCACCATATCCCACTATAACACCGCTATTGTTTATTTTGTTTGCTTCAAGGCGCTCTCCGGGCGTTGCAGGATCGGATGCCGGCATGTCGCCGAGGTCGGACATGGTGCCGCCGCTCCATATATATGCGCGTTCTTCATCATTGGAATTTTCCGCAAAACCGGTAATTTGCGTGTTGTTGTTGATGTCATAGGCGGAACTGTTTGTGCCTCCCAATGTTCCAAGAGGAGTAATAACGCCGTTTTGCCAGAGCATTGCCCTGAAGTTGCTGGAACCGTACAGCTCGCCGGCAACTTCGCCTTTGTTGTTGATGGCATAGGCGGCGCTTCCCATATAACCGTCCAGCGTGCCGATTTCTTCAACTTCGTATTCCGCGGCGTAGGATAATGATGCCGCAGAAAGAACCACTGATGCCACTGTACACAAAAATTTTTTTCTCATAGCTGTTCCCTTTGTTTGTATAAAAGAATTTTTTTGATGATATTTAATTATATCACACAATCGAATAAATGTAAAATTCCGGGCTGATTTTTTTTGATATATTTATAAAAAAAATAAAAATGCCGATCACAGCTGTTTTGGGGAGCCTTTTCCCCATATTCTGAACAGATAAAACCGTGCGTTATGACCAGCCGCAGGGTGAATATACGCTTTTTATGCATATTTATATTTTAAAGTCGTCTGCTGTTTTTACCGTTATATAGAAGTGAAAAATAACGGCAGAGGTATAGATGGACAGAGCGGAAAAAGAGCGGATACTTTCAGAGTTGATGGGAATGTCGGAAGATGTGTACGATCAGCTCGTGAATATGTTGTGTTCACAAATGCATTCACAGCTCGAGCAGATGCTTGATGCGGTGAAAACTACAAATTACGACAGTGTACGGAGGATTGCGCATTCCATTGGCGGGTGTGCCGGAAACCTTCGGCTCACGGCGATTTATCAGCGCGCACGGGAAATCGAGGACACCGCAGGCATCAGCTCCGGCGCAGATTATGTCATGAACAGTATTCAGGAACTTGAGATACTGCTCGGTGATCTGGAGTCCGGCTTGTAAGTATTTTAGTAGTGCTGTATGCGTCAGGTATTGCAGAGCCTCGGTAAAACTTCCGTCAGGCATATGGCTTATGAAACTTATCGAAAAAATAGTGATTAACAGCGCATTTCTGTGTGCGACTCTGATTGTTCTGTTCAGTGTTCCATTTATTGCCGGGCCGGTTAACAGATTCGGACAATCCCGTACCAAAGAACTGCTTATTTACTGCAGTACGCTCCTTATTGATCCTGTCTATGAAATTGCCCGTGTCATTGAGAACAGCACGGAGTATACCTGTGTAATTCACAGGGACGGGTCAGGCAACCTTCAGCGAACCATATCGTTAAATAAGGTTGGTGATTTATATTTCCCCGGTTCCGAATGGTATCTGACGTCCTTTGAGGACGATGATGTTGTGCGTGAGACCGTACTGATTGGCTATAACAAAGCTGTGCTGATGGTGCAGAAGGGTAATCCGCTGGGTATTTCTTCCGATCTGAAAAATCTAGCGAATAAGGACTATTATGTAGTTATGTGTAACCCTGACACAGGCAGTATCGGACGCGAATGCAAAATTATCTGTGAGAAAATGGGCATTTTGGAGGATGTGCTTCGAAACGCCCGGCAGTTTAAAACCGACGCGCGTCAGGTGATGCTTGCCGTCAGAAGGAATGAAGCCGATCTGGCGCTGAACTGGTACGCCCCGTCGGTCTGGAAAACGTATCAGGACTGGGTGGATGTTATACCGCTTGATCCGTCGGTTTCAGAACCCCGGAAAATTTCTGCCGGATTGCTGAAATACTCGCGGTATCCTGATGCCGCACGAAAACTTATGCAGTACGCCGGTTCCGCTCAAGGGCGGGAGTTGTTTAAAAGATATGGGTTTTAGGTATGAAATTATCACTGCCTTTAAAAATTTTAATTAAAGAACCGATTATTCGCAAAGTGCTGTTTCTTGCCGTATCCCTGCTGGGCATCTGCGGGTTACTGGTATTTGCGGAATCTGCTCTTACCCGGCATTCGCGCGAGTACGACCGTCTTATCCAGAACCAGCGTTCGCGCAGTGAACTGGGCAAGATCATTCAGGCTAACGTGCAGTTTATCCTTTTTAGTCAGAGCAAAATGGCTATCAGCGACGATTTCCGCCAGATTGCGATGATCAATACGGAGATAAACGGGTATTTTGAGGAGTTGTTCGCAATTGCCGCAGTTCTTGAGAAAGGCGGCAGATACGAACACAGTATACCGGTCAGCCTCGATACCGTCGATGAAATCAGCGAAGTAATCTATTACCGTAAACCGTCTGCCCGTTACGACGTCAATGTCCTTGACCTTTACCCGAAAATCAAGGACATGAAATATATCCATACCCGGTTTCATTCAGCGTACGTTGAACATTTGCGTGAACATGACCGCGATGAGCCCTGCACGCATTATCAGGATATTTTTCTCAAGCAGGCATATTCATACGGCATGCGTTTTAATGAGCGGGTTAACCAGATGCTGTATCATACCAGCGCGGCAATAACGTCTCTTCATGCGAGTAAAGACAAGGTGATCGGCTTTTATGCCGCTTTTTACCGTATACTGCTGGTCATATCGTTCCTGATTATTGCATTTGTTACGCTCAAGACAATAAAAAGCACCGCGCAGATCCTCCATGAACGGTCGGAATACGAACAGACACTGAAAGATACTACGCAATCTGTGGAAAAGATTCTTGAATCGCTTCCTGTCGGGATTGCTGTGGTCGGTATGGATCAGGGTGTGCATCGCCTGAACAGCATTGCCCGCCAGATGATTGCGATGCCGTTAGGCGAAGATATCGATGGCAGGAAATGTACGGATATATTTTGTACTAACGGAACCACATGCCCGATGCTGGGCATGTCTATTGCACGGTACGAGACGGAATGTGAAATAAAAACGAATAATGGGTCCAATAAAGCGGTAATAAAAAGCGCCATCCCCATTAAACTGATGAATGAACATTATATTCTTGAAGCGTTTATGGACATTTCACGCATAAAGGAAACAGAACTTCAGCTGAAACAGGCTAAAGAACAGGCGGAAGCGGCAAGCAAGAGCAAAAGCCAGTTTGTCGCCAATATGTCTCATGAAATCCGCACGCCGATGAACGCCATTGTCGGTTTTCTGCACCTGCTTAAGAAAACCAAGCTTTCCGATCAACAGCTTGATTATATTGATACTATTTCTTCCAGCAGTATGGTGCTTCTGGATATCATTAACGATATCCTCGACCTGTCTAAAATAGAAGTTGGAGAAGTCAAACTGGAGCAGATTAATTTCAACCTTGAGTACCTTGTCAAGGATTTGATGAAAATTATTCATCCCCGGGCGGACGAAAAAGGGCTTGAACTCCGGCTGACTATTGATCATTCTGTGCCGTCCGATCTTGAAGGCGACCCCACCCGTTTACGCCAAATTATACTGAACCTGTTGTCCAATGCCCTGAAATTTACCGAAAAAGGATATATTGAACTCAGTATACAGACGGAACGCCCGTCAAACTCAAAAGGGGCAGTTCTCCTTCGTTTCTGCGTGCGTGACACCGGCATCGGAATTCCTCCCGAAGTGCAGTCCGATATATTCAAGGAATTCACGCAGGCGGATATGTCAACCACGCGCAAATATGGCGGTACCGGCTTGGGGTTATCTATCTGTAAGCGGCTGGTCGGGCTTATGAATGGCGATATTCATATCGAATCGGAAGAGGGCAAAGGAAGCGCATTTATTTTTACTGCAGAATTTGTCGAAAAACAGCCTGTGTTTTCTGATGATATTTTTCCGCTGTCTCCTGAAGATTTGGCGAAAAAGCGTGTCATTGTTGTGGACAGCACTGCCGCGACCCGGGAAAAACTGTGCCGTATCTGCGAATCGTTTAAAATGACCGTATCAGAATTCGATTCTCCACGGTCAGCGATAGACTGGCTGGACAATATTCAGGATCCCGCTCATATCCCTGATGTTGCCCTGCTGGACATAATTATGCCTTCTATTGACGGAACGAAACTTATCAAGAACCTTCGCTCTCCTGCACTGAACAGAGGCATCAAACTGGTGGCTGTCACCGCTGACCTCAGGCGCGGTTCAGCGCGTCGTATGCAGGAATACGGATTCAACGGTTTTCTTCCAAAACCCGTTGTGGACAAAGAACTGGTACGGGTAATGTGTACCGTGCTCGGAGACCGCCGCAACAAGGGGCAGATAGTGACCCGCCACATGGCAGACGAATTGGCGTGCAAGGGTACGCGAGTGCTTCTTGCGGAAGATAATCCGATTAATCAGAAGCTGATCGGCCTCCTGCTGAAAAATATCGGCTGTGAGGTTGACATCGCCTCTAACGGGCAGGAAGCCATCGACCTGCTCAGGAAAAATACCTATCATGTGGTGCTGATGGATCTTCAAATGCCGGTCATAAGCGGTACTGAAGCGGCTAAAATCATACGCAGTGAAATGAATAACAGGCGTATTCCCATTATTGCCCTTACCGCATCTGTGGTACCGGAAGACAAACTGCGATCCCTTGAAGCCGGAATGAATGATTTTCTGTCTAAACCCATAGATGCCCAGCAACTTAAAGAAAAAGTCGCACGCTGGCAGTCATCCCATCTGGAAATGAACTGATACTTTTTGCTGTGTAAGTAAACCTGAACTTCCTCATGCCGATAATATGAATACGACTTTTACCATACAAAAACAGGCGGATCATGCAGGAAAACAAGTACCCAACATACCCCATACTGCTGGTGTCACCAGACAGAGACATAACGCAGAGTTATTCGGCTATACTGGAAGCCAATGCTATAAGCAATACTCTTGAAGCCCATACCATCAGAGAAGCCGGTTCGCTTATCGACCATCATGAACTCGAAGCGGTTGTTCTCGATATGTCGTGTGACGCGGAATTGGCGGGAGCTTTTCTGGTATACGTTATTGAAAAGTTTCCTCATATTCCGGTCATTGTCGTCACTGATGGAAATAACCCTGACTGCGCCATACGCTGTATGAATATTGGTGCGTTTGATTTTATTGTAAAACCAATGGAAATAATTCGCCTGAATTCTTCTGTATTACGCGTTCTTGAGCACCGCAGGCTCATGGATGAGAACCTGCATCTCAAGGAACGGATGATCGGAGACTCTCAGGGCGAATTTGATGTGTTCAAACCGATTATCACTGGCAACAGCGCTATGAAATCCATTTTCTGTTATATAGAAGCGATTGCCCCCACTGCCCAGCCGGTACTGATTTACGGCGAGACAGGAGTCGGTAAAGAACTGATAGCGCGCGCCATAGCCCAGTTGAGCGGGCGTCAGGGCGAATATGTGACTGTCAATGTGGCGGGGCTTGACGATAATCTCTTCTCCGATACCCTGTTCGGGCACAGCAAAGGCGCGTTCACCAGCGCTGTCGGCGAACGCAAAGGGCTTATCGAAAAAGCGGCAGGAGGCACTCTGTTCTTGGACGAAATCGGCGACCTGAGCTTCGCGTCGCAGATAAAACTACTGCGCCTGCTTCAGGAAGGAGAGTACTACCCTATCGGTTCCGATGAAATAAAACGGACGGATGTGCGTATTCTGGTCGCTACCCACAAAGATCTGAACAAGATGCAGCAGGCAGGCGAATTTCGTACGGATTTATATTACCGCCTGAACGCTCATCAGATAACCATACCGCCGTTGCGCCGCCGCTTGGATGACCTGCCTCTGCTGGTTGACCATTTTCTGACCAGAGCGGCACACGAACTGGGCAGGCGCAAACCCACATCGCCGCCTGAACTGTTCGACCTGCTGGCAGCATATCATTTCCCCGGCAATATCAGGGAGTTACGATCCATGGTCTTTGAGGCGGTTACCAGCCACACAGCACGGGTATTGTCGTTGTCAACATTCAGGAGCCATATTTCTTCAAACCGTGAGACAGTTCATAACGAAAAACAGGAAAAAACGGTTCAGCCGCTTTCCGTGGATGAGTGCCAGTTCCCCACACTCAAGGAAGCAACCCTCTACCTGATATCACAGGCGATGGACAGGGCGAACGGCAACCAGACTATTGCCGCGCAATTGCTGGGCATCACTCAGCAGGCATTGAGCAGTCGCCTTAAACGCATTTCAGACTAAAATTACCCTTTTTAACCCCTACAACGTTTTTTGTCGCACAAGAAATGTTGTAGTTTATTCTAAATACTTAATATAAAGCAACATAAATCAAAATATCCCCTTTTGTCACAAAAAATGTTGTACCCCATCCGGTTTTATTCACTGTTGCCTAAAAACATCATAAAATACTTTATATCAATTGATAATGACTTTATTTTAAACGTTGGCACGGAATGTGGTTATATATGAATCCGTTAGCGAGTGCCTCTTGAAACGAAAACATGGCTTTATGAGGGATAGGAGTTACGGCGATATGAGAAAAAAGATTGTAGTTGCAGACGAAAACAGATTGATTCAGAATATGCTGTCACGGTTTCTGGTGAAGTTCGGGTATGACGTAATTTGTGTGGATCGCGGCGATGAGGCGTACAAAATAATTATGAGCCTGATTGATGCTAAAATGTCTCCTGCCGCTATAATATGCGACCTAGACATGCCTGACTGCAACGGCCTTGAGCTGGTTCGGTCGCTGATCGCTGATTGTATTGACATACCGACGGTATTAATGACCGACGAGAACCATCATGAGGATATTGAAGAACTGAGCCGGAAAATAACACTAAAGCGAGTCCAGAAACCTGTTGAGATATCTGATATTATAGATTTTATCAAAGAATACGATTGATTTATGTTGTCCCCATAAAGCTCCGTCGCCCTCGGGAAAGAACCCGGAACGCAGGTTGTGTTCCGGGTTTTTTCTTTAAAAAAAAGGCGGGCATGGGAAACCATGCCCGCCGCACTGCTCTGACTTATCCTGCAGATTATGGAGTAACGGCACCGCCGTCGTTATCAGGGTCTTCGACCACAATTTCCACTACCCGAATACCGCGTTGCGCCGTTTCGGTTTTCTTGATGTAGCCGTACTGGTCAATGTAGCTGACAGTGATGGTTATCTCATAGAACCCCGGTTTTTCAAAGGTGAATACCGGGTCATCCATAAGCTTTTCGCCGTCCATATATTTGATGCGTGAATCATAGTTGTAGTTGTATTCAACGTATTTTACGGGAACCACAGGAGGCATAACAGCGCCGCTGTTGTCCGGTTCAACCGGTGGCAGAGGCGGTACCATCGCGTCGAAATCCCAGTTTTTCTGGTAGAGTACCGGATAAAATTCAACTGTGCCGTCTTCATTTTCATTTTTTATCGGCAGTATAACATCGCCCAGCCTGTTGAAATGAATTTCCTTGCCTGCAGGTATAACGACCGGCTCGTCGTTCATCCAGACAATATGCCTCAGGTCCTGAATGACTTCCAGTTTCTGCACCAGCATAATTTTGTAATTGTAGTATTCGGTTTTTTTCACAGGGCCTGTAACCGCCACAATAAAATCGTGAACGTGTTTTTTGAGCAGTTCTGCCATTTCGTTGCTGGACGGGTTCAGGAATCCTATTGTGTAGCCGGAAAAATCTTTCAGCACGAAAGGTGTTGCCGGCCAGTACGCGCTTGTGGTTGTTGTTATATTCGGATGAATAACGCCGCGCCATGTTTCAACCGGCATTGGTTCGTAGATGACTTTGAGCTTTTCCACATTAATGAGCGGTGTCGGTTCGGTTGTGCCTGTATCAAACGGTGTCGTTTTGGGTTTAATCAGGTAGCCGGCGACCTCAACATAAAATCCTTTATAGCGGTAGAACGGTATATCGGTGCTTACCAGGCGTGCGGTAATAACGCCGTCGTTGTCGTTCAGCGTTGCCCGGTAATACAGCCTGTTGGTATACACGTACTGGTATTCCGGTGTCGACAGCCGCGGGTACTGCGGATTCATGATTCCTCTCATTTCCACCCACACTGGCGGCGGAGGAGGAATAACGATTTCTTCCATTTTTATGACGTTGACCAACGGTATGCTGTTGTCAGGGCTGATGCCTAATTTGTATCCGCCGAGCGCAACGTATTTGCCGTGAAACGAATAGAGTCGTATTTCTTTGCTGATAAGGCGGGCGATCAGTTTGCCGTCGTTATCGTGCAGTGTGGCGCGGTTGTAATACAGGCTGTTCTGATAGGCGTACTGGTATTCCGCAGTGGATAACTGGGGATACGCGTATTTTACATATCCTTTCAATTCTACCCATACCTGCGGCGGCGGTGGAGGTAGAATTTCTTCCAGTTTCACCACATTCAGGAGCGGGGGCGTTGTTGAGTCGTTATCGGAGATGGGTATTTTATATCCGCTAACTTTAACATTTTTGCCATTATAATAATACAGGCGTACCGTACTGCTTACCAGCCGTGCGGCTACGTTGCCTTCATTATCCAGCAAAGTCGCGCGGTAATAGAGCCTGTTCGCGTATATATACGTGTATTCCGCAGAAGAAAGCTGAGGGTATGCTGATTTGAGCAAACCTGTCATCTCTATCAGATTCGGGTCTGTCGAGTCATTGTCAGCGGGAACCGTAGGATTGGATGATGTTTCCGATGACCCGTATCCTGTCCCGAGCGGATTGATTACCGGGGCGGTATAGCTGGATCCTGTAACTCCCGACGGGGCTGAACCTGAATTCTGAGACGCGCTGGTAATGAGCTGAGTCGATCTGTACGGGCTTGATGGCGCCGCCGGCTGTAGGTCAACGGCATAGGCGTGTATCGACGCGAGGGACAATACACAGGCGATCATGATTTGAAAACACCGTGTTTTCATGAACTTAAACCTCCCTGTTTATATATTGAAGAAAGAAAAGAGATCGAATCAAGAGTAAGCAGGAATATCCATAAAGTATAACACAAATCGCAGTCGATATATAACAAAAATAATCAATAAAATTGTTAAGATTATGTACGATAACCTAATAGTGCGGGCTTAACTCATAAAATAAGATCAGGATTCCCTATTTATGTATGAGGCTCTTATTCATATGGTGATGGCTCGAACAGCATGGATATCAAAATAATTTGAAACTTATTCATCCGCAAGCGAGTCCATACAAAGGTGTAAGGTAATCTATATACTCCGCTTTTT
>QZJZ01000091.1 GCA_003599815.1 Candidatus Auribacter fodinae | reverse complement strand
TTCGCACGAGGAAAAGGCCCGTATGGAGCGCATCGCAAAAGAGCGGGGAGTTGCACTCTCGGTTCTGCCAAAGAAGGTCATTTATGATGCGGTTGCGGACACGGCAACAGTGTGGGATTGGTTTGTGGACCACGACATTTGCCCGTTTTTGCGCGGCGATAATGAGTGCACGATGTACGAAGACCGCCCTGAAATTTGCCGGATGTTTCCGGAAATCAAGAACGAGCAGCTTTTTGAGATTCAGAAGTTTGTAAAGGACATTCAGGCAGTTGACCTGCCGTACGAGGTTCTTGTGGCGCGTGCGCAAGATGCGCTGGTGCGTGCAGGCGTGCTCTGTTCCGAACTGCCGAAAGGAATGCAGTAAGGCAGTTCTTCTGGGAACCGAAAACTGATAACCGATAACTGTTCAAGCAAAAACATTTAAATACCAGTATACTTTTTTCCACCCTGAAAAAGATGGTGTCACACAAGCACGTTCCTGTAAGTATTCTCGCAATTATTGCGCTGGTCGGCATTTCTGTCCTGATGCTTTCTGTCTCTTATTTCAACCAGCCCGCTCCGTTTGCAGTGACGTATGTGGGAAAGGCAACGCAGGCTCCGCAAAACACGGTCGTTGTCAACTTGGACGTTGGCGAGTACATTGCAAATGAGGTGGAGGCGCTCACCGAGTCTGATTTTCCCGGGCTTCGCGGAGGAACGGTGCACGCAAAAGGGGGCGCGACGGATTACGACCAGTCGTTGCGCTTTAACGAGCTTGGGCAGTTTATGGGCGGCCGTATTGTCTTTGGCCGTGATGAGCAGAATCGCGTAACGGATTTTCTTGAGTTTGACGATGCGGTCTTTAAGTTCCAAATCGAGTTCGGCTCGGGCCTTCGCAGCGCGGTCGAGAACGGCAGGATGCGCGACATTGAGGATGAGGAGTTTGAGATGCTCGGTGATGTCTACTCCTTGGTTGAGGCGCGTGTGGATATGAACACGAATCGCATCGTGCTTCGATTCTTTGGCGGATTTGGCGCAATTGAGTTTGAAGACACGAATTATATGGATGACAATTATAATGACTTTGGCGCAAAGGTGAACGGCAAGGATATTGATGCGCGGGTGAAGATTCGCGCAACCGAGGCGGGCGGGGAGCTCGTCATTTATTCCATTCAGTACATTTTAAACGCGAATTCTCCGCAAGGGGACTTGCAGGTGGTTCCGCTGCACTGCACGCGTGAATTTTTGCAGTATCCGACCGGGCTCTTGTCGCCGAACTTTGACATTTGTTATAAGGGTATGGAAGGCGAGCCTGCGCCGGGCGCTCAGACAATTTCAGGAAATGAAGTGCGCGTGCAGCCCTCAGGTGATGATGAGTACCGCATTTATGCGCAAAACACGCGCGGCCAGCAGTATTGGATTCCGCTCGCCCAGTTGCCGGGAATGTACGGGAACAAGGGGCGAAATCTGGTCTTTGTGGAAGCGCCAAACGATGCTGCGCCAAACATTAACTTAGGGGACTATTTTATGGTGAACAGCAAGAACGACATTTCGGGCTCGTCGCACGTTCTTCGCTATGACCGTTTCGAGCAAAACATTGCGTATTTTGAGGATTTGGCGGGTGATGTGAGAAAGGTGACGGTTGACCAGGGAACGATGGAAGGGGCGCTCTTTGTCGGTGACGGGACGTATCGTTTCAAGATTGGGGCAGGAAATGCAATTGCGATGGACCAGACCAATGACGGTAGTATCAACGGTGGCGAGGCCCGTTTTGTCGTGGTGGGCGGCCATATGCTTGATTTGGGTCCGGGTTTCACGGTAACACTCATTACTCCGCGCAGGCTTTTTGATGAGGCAGTTGCGGACGAGACGACCACGTTTGACATTTTGTTTGGCGGCAATATTGACCTGAATGTGCCGAGCCCGCAGGGGCCGATTTTCAAGTTGGCAAGTTCGAGCGGCGGTCGCCGTCAGGGTATGACTGAGTTCGGCATTTTGTTTGATTGGGATACGGAAAGTGACAGTGACTCGCTCCGTATCGTGATTCCGGGCGGTGGCGGTGTGATAAAAAGCGGCAGTTTCGGGCAGGTGTTCATTTCGCTTGAGCGTGAGAAATTGGTAAGGCCGCTTGAGGTTCCGCTTCCGCCGGCAAAGTGCGGTGACGCGATTATTACTCCTCCGGAGTTTTGCGACCCGCCGGGAAGTGTGTGTGCAACGCAGAACTTGTTCCAGCGCGGCGTGTGCAGTAATGATTGCAAAAAGTGTGACGTGATAAATCCTGCTGCGTGCGGGAATAATGTGCTTGACCCGGGTGAGCAGTGCGAGGTCGCGGCTGATTGTGCTGCGGGCCAAACCTGTGCTGCCTGCAAGTGTGTCGCGCTTCCGCCGTCAGTGTGCGGCAATGGTGTTGTTGAGCCGGGTGAGCAGTGTGAGCGTGCTGCAGACTGTACGCCGGGGATGGCGTGTTCTGGCTGCAAGTGTGTCGCGCCGAATTGCCAGATTCCGGGCAAGTGTCGCGTGTGGGGCGGTTGTGGGATGAATGATTTGTTGATGATTGATGGTGTTCCGTCGGGTTGTGTGAGCCCGTATGAGTCTGCGGCAGAGGGTGTTGATTATTGCGGAAACACGGTCCTTGCGCGGGGTAACCGTGAATGCAATTATATGGATGCTGCAGCAAAGAAGGATTGCGTGTGCCCGCGAAAGCCTGCGCTTGAGCTTCCTGCGCCGATTGAGCAGGTGTCAGCGTGGCAGCGGTTTGTGCTGTGGCTTCGCGGCTTGTTCTCGCGTGAGCCTGCGCTTGAGCTTCCTGCGCCGGTAGAGGGCGTGGTGTGCGCGAATGCTGCGCCGTGCAGGTTCTGGGATGCGCGCTGCGGCGGCAAAGGGTTCGAGCCGCTCTTTGTTGATGGGGTGTTCCAAAAATGTGTCGATGCGTATCAGGCAGCATCGCAGGGGATTCCGTATTGCGGCCACAAGCCTGCCGCGCAGGAGGCGGCGTATTGCAACTATATGAGTAATGACCCAAGGGAAAAGCTCCCGTGCGTTTGCCGATAATTTTTTATAGCGTTCTGAAGGGAAGCGATTTATGGCTGAAAAAGTTTGTTATCAGGGCAAGTACATAACTGTAAAGGAAGAGCACGGCCACGACTTTTGCTTCGAGCGCGCCTATCTGCTGCCGTCTGTTCAGGTGATTCCGATTGTTGAGGATGGCAAAATTTTGATGATTCGTGAGCACAGGCAAATTGAGGGCAGGTCGCGTTGGAAGTTTGTTGCGGGATTTTGCGATAAAGAGGGGCTTTCTGCGGAAGAGTGCGCGCAGGAAGAATTAATGGAAGAGGCGGGTTTTGTTGCAGGGCGCCTCGTCAAGTGGCACACGATTGAGAGTAAGCACACGTTCATCCTTCCAATCACGTATTATCTTGCCTATGACTTGCGCCCGCAAAAGAAGGACAATCCTGATAACAGCGTGGTTGAGGAAGTGAAGGCGGTATCAATTCAGGAACTCTATGAGCGCGTGCTTGCGGGCGAGTTCGACTTCCAGCACGAGGCGAGCATTATTTTGAAATTGTGGCGCGAAAGGGACAGTTTGTTGAATTAATGCTGCATTGACAACACGAAACCGCTGCGAGCTCATCAGCGAACTTGATTCTTCGCTATGAGGTCTGATTACTGATAACCGAGAACTGACGACTTCGTTACTGTTTAATTATCCCGTACCCAATGAGTCTCCATCTCTGGCCGACGTTGCGGCTCATGGCGACTCTTGCTCCGGGGTCTGCGCAGACGGGCTTGCGCAGTTGGCATTTTATTGTGTTTTTGCCGAGTTCTTTGACTGCGCCAACCGTTGCGGCAGAGTTGACGTTAAGCATAAGTAATTCTCCGAGTTTAACCGGGTCGACGACCAGTTTGTCTTTTGCGCCGACGACACGTTCAAGCAGGTGTGTCTCAAGTTTGAGTTCGTACCAAACGGGCGGTGCTTCTCCCGGGCGAACAACCATTGAGCCGACGAGCTTGTCGCTTTTGACGACGGATGGGTCAAGTTCGGTGAGCAGGGCGATGCTGCCGCCGGGGACTGCGGTTTCCGTGTTTTTCCCGCCGGTCATGATGCTGATGATTTTTGTGTTGAGCGGTTTCCATACTTTTTGGTTTTTTTCGAGTTTTTCGTAGCCGGGGACGATGGAGATTTCATCGCCTGACTTGAAGGTGCCCTGGCGAATCGAACCGCCGAGGATTCCGCCGATGAGTTTTTCCGGTGTTGTTCCGGGCTTGTTGATGTCAAAGGAGCGTGCGACGAACATGCGGGGCTTTGCGTCAAGGTCGCGTTTGGGTGTCTTGAATTGTTCCTGGATGGTTTGGACGAGCAGGTCAATGTTGATTTTGTGGAATGCGGAGAGGGGAATGATTGGCGCGTTTTCAAATGCGCTTCCTTTAAGGAACGCTTTGATTTCGTCATAGTTTTTCTTTGCCTGGTCTTCTTTGACGAGGTCGATTTTGTTTTGAATCACAATCAGGTTTTCGATGCCGACGATTTCAAGCGCTTGCAGGTGTTCGCGTGTTTGCGGCTGGGGGCAGGTTTCTGCTGCGCTGACAAGAAGGATTGCGCCGTCCATGATGGCGGAGCCGCACAGCATGGTTGCCATAAGGCTTTCGTGGCCGGGCGCGTCGACAAGGCTGATTTTGCGGATGTGTTTTGCGGGCTTTCCGCATTTTTGGCAGGTTGGGCGGACTGAATACGCGTCCGGTTCGGGGCAGCTTTCGCATTTGTAGAAGTTGACGTCTGCGTAGCCGAGGCGAATCGTGATGCCGCGCTTGATTTCTTCGGAATGCGTGTCGGTCCATTTGCCGGAGAGGGTTTGGACGAGCGTTGTTTTGCCGTGGTCGACGTGGCCAATCATGCCGATGTTAAGTTCAGGTTGCGCCGATTCAGTGTCGGTTGTTTTTGAGGGAACTGGCTCGCTTTTTTGGGTTTTTTCCGGTGTTTCTGCCGGTATTTTCTCTTCGTTTTTCTTCTTGCGGGCCATCACGTCGGAAAGAACGGGGTTGATTTATAAATGTTTGGCAAGCTTTTTATGGGCGTACGTGCCGTATTTTGTATGGCTGGCCGGGCGAAGGGGACAGTTGCCAAGGAGGGTGTTCTGCAGTATTGTGTTCTTGCGGTTCTTCGTCATCGTGATGCGTATGTTTTCAGTCAGAAGGGGAAGCGCATAATTCCGCTTGAACGCCGCGTGCTTGAGGGGGAATCAGACAGCGAGGCGCTTTCAAGAATGGTTCTTGAAGAGAGCGGTCTTCGTCTGTTTCAGTATGAGCGGCTTGATGAGTTTATGCGCAGGGACTCATTGTGCAAAAGGAAGCAGCACAGGGTGAGGGTGTATGGGTGTGTGGCAGCGGGTGAGTTTTCAGGGCAGGGTTGGGTGTGGAGGTTCACTGAAGGGGAGCTTGCAGGGTTGCCGCTTGATGAGAAGATACGCGCATATCTTGCGCACGTTCCGATTATCGGACAAGCGCGCTGAGCTTCTTGATTGCGTTTTTCAGTTCTTTTTGCGTGCGGGCTTCGATGTTGAGCCGCACGTAGTTTTCCGTCTTGCTTACGCGCAGGTTGAACCAGTACGTGCCGGCGTCAATGGAAATGCCGTCGATGTGTGCAATTTTGCACCCGCGGTGTGCTTTTTTGACGCGCGCAATTGCGGCATCCTTGTTTTTGACGGTGAAGTTGAGTTCTTCTGAGGTTGCATATCGTTTGTATGGTGCGATAAGCTCGCTGAACGTTTTGCCGCTTTGCGAAAGGACGCTCAGTATGGTGAGGGCGGCGATGTCTCCGCTGTCAAGGTACTTGAACTTTTTGAAGTAGAAGTGTCCGGTGATTTCGCCGCCAATGCCTGCGTGGTGTTTTTTCATCACGATTGGTATTTCCGTGTGTCCGATGGGGCTTGGGTGCGGCGTAAAGCCCATCTCGCGCGCGGCTTCGCGCACGATTCTGCTGCAGTTTGCCGTGTAGACAAGGGAGTCTCCTTTTTTGAGGAAGTGCTTTGCCATAAGCAAAAGTGCGAATTCGGGGCGGGTCCGGTTTCCTTTTTCGTCAACAAAGTAGACGCGGTCGCAGTCGCCGTCATACGCGATGCCAAGGTCATAGTTGCCGCGTTTCATTGCTTTTTCCAAGTCGCGCGTGTTTTCGGGAACGGCAGGGTTTGGCGTGTGGTTTGGGAAAGTGCCGTCGAGTTCGCCGTAAAGCAGGGTATAATCAATCGGCAGCCCGCGCAAAAGGTGCGGGATGACGTGTCCTGCCATGCCGTTTCCGCAGTCGATGAGGACGCGCAGTTTTTTGTATGTGCCGCCGACCAGTTTTCGGACTGCCGTAACATACGCGGGCAGTATGTTGGCGTGCGTGAGCGTTCCGCTTTTTTTCGGCAGGGGATAGTGGCACGCGCCGAGCATTTTTTCGACCGTTGCAAGGCCGTTGTGCGAGCCGATGGGCTCCGCGCCTTTTTTGGTAATCTTGATGCCGTTGTATTGTTTTGGGTTGTGGCTTGCCGTAACCATCAGGGTGTGTTTTTTCTGGCTGAGAAAGTACGTCATTGGTGTTGTGCAGTAGCCGATGTTGATGACGCGGACTCCTTGGTCGACGAGCCCGTAGATGAGTGATTTTGTGAGCGCAGGCGAGCTGGTCCTGCAGTCGCGCCCGACGATTACTTCTTTTGCCTTGAGAAAGAGGGGGATTGCTCTTCCTGCACGGTACGCGAGTGTTTCGTTGATGTCTTTTGGATAAAGTCCGCGGATGTCGTAGGCGAATTGTCCCATTTAGTTGCGCTCGTGGTGGTGGAACGTTCCGTTCATAAGGCCGCTCACGCGTGTTCCGGGCGCGGTTTTTGCGTGCGGGCCTAAGAGGATTGTTTTTTTGCCTGCGTGCGTGACGAGCAGCATTCCCTGGCTTTCTTCTCCCTTGATGTCAACCGGTGCAAGGTTGCACACGACAATAACCTGTTTCCCCAAAAGTTCGTTTATGTTGTAGCTGTCTGCAAGGTTTGCAACAATTTGCACGTCTTCGTCAGCAGCGGACGTGTCAACAAGGAGGACGTATGCGCTTTTGATTTTTGGATGCGCTTTGATGCTTGCGATGGTTCCGACGCGCAGTTGTATTTTTTCAAAATCTTTGGTGTTGATGCGTTTTCCTGAGCCGATGTCTGCTTTGGGCATGGTATCACCTTTTTGTTTTTGTTTGGTAAGCGTGCTATAAAAATGTATTGCGCCGCTGGTTTTTTATACTGTTAATGCGCTCTTTTGAAAAGTGGCTGCAGTGTTCACGCGAATTGCCGGAGCGAAGGGAAAAGGGGTGTTTGCCGCGCGCGCATTTGCCGCAGGCGAGAAAATTGTGTACGTAGAGGGAACGCCGATTCCCAACGATGTCGCGCTCGCAATGCCGCAGGAAAAGCTTGACCATATGGGCTCGTGCGATGCACACCATTGCATTGTGTGGCGGGAGCCGGAGTGTTACATTAATCATTCCTGTGAGCCGAACGTGTATGAGAAGAACCGGTGGATTATTGCAATGCGCGATATTGCAGAGGGCGAAGAGCTTGCGTTTGATTATGCGATGAACGGTGTTTCCGGTATTGATGATTGGCAAATGGACTGTTTGTGTGAATCAGCATCCTGCCGAAAAAAAGTGTGCGGTGAATTTTTCGCGCTTCCGGTTGACGTGCAGAGAAAATACGTTCCGTTTTTGGATGATTGGTTTGTGCAAATGTATAAGGAGCAGATTGCGCGCTTGCGCCCGATTCCTATTTTGGTTAATTTTAAATAAGGTTTGCTCTTGCTTCGCACGTAATGGAAAAGAATGGTGAGAAGAGGAAGTTCTTGTTTGTGTCAGAAGAGGCGCTCATCGGTGATTTGGCGTGGCAGGTAAAGAATGAGGGCCACGAAGTGAAGTATTACATTGGCGAGAAGGCATCGCGTGATATTTGTGACGGCTTCGTTGACAAGGTTGATGATTGGAAGCAGTGGAAGGATTGGGCGGATGTGACTATTTTTGATGACGTTTTTTTCGGTGATGTTGCGGATAAGATGCGAAAGGAAGGCAAGGCGGTGATTGGCGGTTCCGTCTATACGGACAAGCTTGAGGAGGACCGCGAATTCGGTCAGGCGGAACTGAGGAAAGTCGGTGTTTCTGTTCTTCCGCACTGGGATTTTACTGATTTTGACCCGGCAATTGAGTTTGTGAAGCAAAACCCCGGGCGGTATGTGCTCAAGCCGACGAGTAAGGGCGGTGAAAAGGAACTCCTCTATGTTGGTCAGGAAGAGGACGGCAAGGATGTGCTTCAGGTTCTTGAGCTGTACAAAAAGGCGTGGAGCAAGCGCATTTTGGGCTTTCAATTGCAAAAGTACGCGTCGGGTGTTGAGATTGCGGTCGGCGCGTTTTTCAACGGTGTTGACTTTATTACGCCGATTAATGTGAATTTTGAGCACAAGCGTATGTTTCCGGGGGATATTGGCCCGTCCACGGGGGAGATGGGGACATCAATGTATTGGGCGCCGCCGAACCGTATTTTTAACGAAACGCTGGCGAAAGTGCTTCCGATGCTGCGCGAGTCAGGATATGTTGGCTATGTTGACCTGAATTGCATTGTGAACAATAAGGGCATTCACCCGCTTGAGTTCACGACGCGTTTTGGCTATCCGACGATTAGCATCCAAATGGAAGGTATCACGAGCCAGTGGGGAGATTTTCTCTACGCGCTGGCGAATAAGAAACCATTTGACCTGAAGACGAAAAAAGGTTTTCAGGTGGGGCTCGTGATTGCAGTGCCTCCGTTTCCGTTTTACGATATTGCCGCGTTCAAGAAGTACAGCGAGGATGCGACGATTATGTTCAAGAAGAAAGTTGATGATGGCCTGCACTTGGGTGATGTCAAGCTTGTTGACGGTGATTGGCGGCTTGCGGGATATTCCGGTTATGCGCTGGTTGTGACGGGCAGCGGGCAGACAATGGAAGAGGCGCGAAAGCAGGTGTACCAGCGCGTGAAGAATATTATGATTCCGAATATGTTTTACCGCACGGACATCGGTGTTCGCTGGTTTTCGGATTCTGACAGGCTCCATACGTGGGGGTACCTGTCGTAATGGCGAGCTATACGCGGATGTATGGGGAGCTCATCAGTTTTGATGCGCTTGATAAGTTGCAGCTTGAGGGAATGCTGTGCGCGCCCGAGCGCACAAAGACGTGTGTGGTGCACGTGCACGGGATGACGGATAATTTTGTGGGGCTCAGTTTGGTTGACAGCATTATGCGTGCGGCGCACGCCAATGATATGGCTTTTTTCACGATGAACACGCGCGGGATGGGAACGATTACGACGTTCACGCGTTTGCGCGAGCATTTGCAGTATCGGACGATGGGGACGAGTTTTGAGAATTTCAAGGACTGCGTTTTGGACATTCACGCGGCGCTGAAGGCGTTGCAGGAGAGGGGGTACACGAAATTTATTTTGTCCGGGCACAGTACGGGTTGTCAAAAGATTGCGTATTATCAGGTGCGAAAGGAAAGCCCGCACGTGAAGGCGCTGATGCTTTTTGGTCCTGCGGATGACTTGAACTTTCAGGTCAAAAAGTTGGGTCGGCGAAAATTCCGCGAGCAGCTTGAGATTGCGCGGAAGTTAGTGCGCGCGGGGCGGGGAAAAGAGCTTATGCCGACCGAAGTTGAGCCGACGTATTTTAGCGCAAAACGCTATTATGAGCTTTATCGTCCGGGAAGCGTTGAGGGGAATTTGTTCAATTACGAGGGCCCGATGAAGTCAATCGGCAAGGTTGCAATTCCGGTGTTGTCAATGTTTGGCGCAAGGGAGGAGTTTGCCGCGATGAGCGTGCGAAAGATGCTCAGGATTTTGGGGCACAAGTTCACGCACCCGTACAGTAGGGAGATTATGGTTCCCAAGTCTGACCATTGTTTTTGCGGTCACGAGGACAAGGTCGAGCAGGCGGTGACGAAATGGCTCAGGCATCTCGTGTGGTAAGTTTCCCAATCAGGCACCACGCCTGTGCTTCAACAATTTTGACGCGAACAATGCTGCCAAGCGGCAAATTCTCCCTGACAATAACGGTCTTGTAGCTGTCGTTCCTGCCGCTCATCCCGTCTTTTGCCGTTTCATCGATGAGGATGTTGCCTTCCCAGCCAAGCCACTTCTGATGCAGTTGAAGCGATTGTTCCTTGTACAATTGTGCAAGCCGCGTGCTGCGCTCTTTTGAGATGTTTCCGTGGACTTGTCGGTCCATTGTTGCCGCGGGTGTTCCTGGCCTTGGCGCAAATCGGGAGATGTTGATGTTGTCTATCTGCAGTTCCTCAACCAGTTTCATCGTATCCAAAAACTGTTCCTCAGTCTCGCCGGGATAGCCGACAATAATATCCGTACTTATCGTGATGTTCGGAATCTCTTGTCTGAACCTATTCACGAGCTGTCTGAACTGTTCAGCCGTGTGTCCTCTGCGCATGTTCTTCAGGACTTCATCGTTGCCTGCCTGCATCGGGATGTGGAGGAACTTGAATATTTTTTCGTGTTTCATCACGGCAACAAGCGCGTCAAGGTATTTTGGGACGTGCCGCGGGTTTCCCATGCCGACGCGAATTTTGAAGTCGC
Organism: Candidatus Auribacter fodinae; assembly: GCA_003599815.1. Classification (GTDB taxonomy): domain Bacteria; phylum Auribacterota; class Auribacteria; order Auribacterales; family Auribacteraceae; genus Auribacter; species Auribacter fodinae. The sequence goes on along the minus strand of QZJZ01000091.1, from coordinate 19,332 downwards.
CGGGAATTGCAACAAGCCGCTCCAGCAACTCCGCAAGATTTGTTTTTCTGTCAAACCCGTAGCAGCAGGTGTCCTGTCCGGTTATCCAGATTTCTTTGCAGCCGTCTGCGATGCAGTTTTTGGCTTCCTGTTCGATTGTCTCGGGTGGGAAAGAAAAAAGGGTGCCTTTGACAAGTCTTGTGCTGCAGAACGCGCACGCATCAAGACAGCCTGAGGAAATGGGAACGATGCCGACGACGGGGTTTGCGCGTACGCGCGGGCTGAGCAGCTTCACCGGTTTTGCGTGCGTAAGCGCGTCTGTTTTTTGCCGTACGAGCGGCACAATGTTTTGCACGTGGTGCGTGTTGACGAGCGTAATTCCTGCATCTGACTTCTTAATTGTCTCTGCAATGCTTGGCGTAATGCAGCCGGCGATTGCGATTTTCTTGTGCGGAAACTGTTCTTTCACTTTCCGTATTTCGTCAAGGGCGTTCTTGTCGCCTTTGACGGTGCAGATGTTCAAGACGATGGTGTCTGCTTCGTCCTCTTTTTCAGTAACGGTGCTTTCTTGCGCGAACTGTCCCTTAATCATTTCTCCTTCGGCGATGTTTGCCGAGCAGCCAAATGACTTGACGTGGACTTTGTGCATGTTCAGGCGGCTTTGGGAGTGTTTTTTAAACTATTCGGAAAGAAGGGGTATTTCAACGTCCACGTCTTCTTTGCGTTTTCTTTTGAGAAAGTTGTGGATTGCGTACCCTTTGAGCTTGCCTGTTTTTTCATCGTATCGCTTGAAAACGTCGTCTCCTGCTTCTTGATAATATGATGCGGTAGGTTTGCCGAAGCGTACCTCAAGGAAGTCTCCTTCTTTGTCGTAGTGGATGTGCAGTTTCATTTGATGTTTCTCACAAAGTATGCAGTGATGACAAAGCCGTGCCCGTTTAAATATTTGACGGAGACGAAAAGGTATTTTCTTTGCGGTTTGTGTTCTCGGTAATACCATCGCACGCGCTCGTCATAGTGGCTGCGTTTAATGAGGTTGGGGTGAGTGAGTGCGTCAATAATCAGGTTTACGTTAGTTATTTCCGGGTGTTCGGTGGTGATGTGATTCCCGCGCTCGTGGCTCAGGTGTATGATTCGTTCGCTCTTGTCAATGATTGTGAATACAAAGGTCATTCAACGCGCAAGACGGTTGTGGTTAAAGAGCATAACGAAAGAACTGGCAGAATTTTTTCCGTAGGGGATGAAAAATTTGCGGAATCAGTGGAGATTTCTGAAAAAAGCGTTTTTTGAGATTATCTGCGGCTGATTTTGCGGTCTTTTGCCTGTTCCAGGGAAACAACGCGCCGGCATTCAACGCACCATTTGCGCATGGGAGAATAGCTGCGGATTCCGCTGCCGCACCGTTGGCATTTAATCATAGGGTTGGTCGCGCAGTCGCGTCTTTATATATCTTTCTGTTTGAAGTTACTGTATAGTAACAAACCGACCTTATAAAATTTAAGGTTTGGTTGCTGCAATGTACAGTTTTCCAAGGAGCAGGGTAAGGATTGCAACCGTGGTGATTTTCCAAACCGGCAGGAGGTTGCCGATAAGAACAACGAGGAGCAGCGCGGCAACAAGCCCGATAAGGTAGCTTTCCTGCCGCTTGCGTTTGGTGAATTCTGCGCGCAGGTGGAGGAAGATGAAGTAAAGGATGGTCAGGTTGATTGCAACAGTGACGAGCGGGATAAGAAACACTGCCAATAGGACAACTGCAAGGGTGAGGAAGAGGATGAGAAATCCGATGCTCAGGGCAGGAAACTGTGCGCGGGCCATGCTGCTTTCGGTATTTTTGCTCTTTTTAATTTTAACTGTAAATGGTGCCGACGGTAAGCGCAGGTATCCAAAAGAGCGCGTACGGGTCAAGCCAGCCGAATTGTGCCCACTCTATGAAATACACCGTAGAGAGGAGTGCAAGTGTTGCGCCGTTAAGGGTGCGTAGCGCGGTATTTTTGCGCAGCGCGGTTTTGATTCGCTTGCGGTTTGTTTTTGGGGTGAGGAACCAGTTTTGGCGGATGCGCAGGAATCCCTTGATGTTTGCCCAAAAGAGGGTATGAAGGAGTGACCACGACAGCCACGTGGCATACGGGATGAGGAGTACATCGCGCCATTCGCGTTTTTTGATGCAGGTGATGAGCAGCGGGGCAAAATTGCTTGCAAGGGCGGCGAATAGGAGGATGGTGTAGGGAATGCCGATGGTTTGAAGAAAAAGTCGGTAATGGACGGCAGCATAATTGTCGGTGTTGGCGCTAAGGAAGTATAGGGAGGCGAGTGAGAGGATGATGGAAAGTTCAATGGCAACGGCGGAGCTGTAATAGAGGTCTTGCCGAAGGAGCCCCATTTTTTCCTTGATGCTGATTTTTTTGCTGGTGATGATGGGGAGAAAATAGTCGCGCAGTGTGTGTGCGGTTCCCATGGTCCAGCGCTCTTGTTGTTTTCGGTACGCGCGGTAGTCTGGCGGGACTTCGCCTTCGCTTGAGGCGTCTCCGAGGTATGCGCCTTTAAGGCCGAGCAGGTAGAGGCGGTTGGTGAGGTCGATGTCTTCAGTGAGGTGTCCCGGGCGAAATCCTTCGGCGCGCACAAGTGCGTCCAGCCGAAAGAGGGTGCAGCAGCCGGTAAAGAGGATGGGGTCGCCGATTTTTTGGCGTCCGGGCAGGTCGACAAAATAGCAGCTCTCTTCATTGAGTGCAAGGCAGTGTTGCAGCCAGGAGAGTTTTGGATGGGAGTATTCGCGCTTGCTTTGGACGTATGCGAGTGAGGGGTTTGCAAGTAGGACTTCCATTGATTTTTCGATTACGTCTTTTTGCGGGTGGTAGTCCGCGTCAAGGAGGAAGAGGTATTCGTATCCGCGTGCAAGCAGGTAGCGTTCGAGTTCCTTGAGGTTGCCTGCCTTAAAGCCCTCGTTGTTGTGCCGGTGAAAAACAACAAAGGAGGGGCTTTCGTGAACTTCCGTGATGCCGTGGCGAACAAGCAAGGGGTCGGTGTTTTGGACGCATTTTTTCTCCCGTGCGATTTTTTTGAGGAGCGGGTAGGTGATGCCGTCATTGCTGTCGTCTCCGACGATGATTGTTTTGTCGGGATAGGTGAGCTTTTCGCACGAGGAGATGGTGTCGGTGATGACTTCTTTTTCATTGAAGCTGACGATGACGACGGCGACTTTTCCCGATATTTTTTTGGTGCGCGCAAGCCGTGCGGAAAAGAGGCTGGCAATGCTGTAAACGTAATTGTAGAGTCCAAAGGCGGTGAAGTAGGCAAGGAGGAGCAGCTGCAGCGTGAGAAGGATGTATTCAAGCATATCAGTCTGTTCTCAAAAGGACGATTGCAGAGAGGGTGGCAAGCGCGATGAGTGCTGCATAGATGACAAAGGGAATGATGTTGCGGTCTTGCGCTTCAGTTGTGCCGAGCGGTATGAACTCGCTAAAGCTGGTGGTCGTGATGACCCAAAGGACGCGCCCCTGTGCATCGGTTTGTTCGGGGGCTGCGCGGACTGCAGCAATCTGTTCAGTGGTTTGTCCCTGGTGGATGTGGTCGACAAGGAGCGTTTCCTGGTCGGGTCCCCAAAAATAAATGGTTGCGCGGACAAGTTCGTCCTGGACTTTTTGCGGAACAGTGAATGAGAAGCTGCCGGGGCTGAGTTGTCCTGAGCTGGGGTTTTCCGTGATGAGGATGTGGCTTTTAATGCCGGTTGCGGTCTCAATGATGACTCGTTGGACAAAGTCAAGGTTTGTCACGATTGTTTGCGGGTTGTCCTCTCGGGTGTCCAGGTCAAAGTTTGTGATGGTGTTTGAGGAGGGGCCGCCAAGGAGCGGCGGGCTTGTGGCAAATCCGCCGCTGTAGGCAAAAGCCATCGGGACCATAAGTGCGAGTAAAATGGGGTATTTCATTTAAAAGCAAAAAAGTCAGCATTATTTTTAAGCTTTCTCGTTTTTTGAGACGGAAGTGGTATGCGCTGCCGTTTCGCCAAGGTTCGGACAAAAGCTTATTAATCAGCGCGGCTGCAGGAAGAATAATGTTCGAGCACGAAATCATCGCCGCACTGCAAAAGTCAGTCAAGGGAGAAGTCCGTCTCGAAGTTCCGCCTGACGCAAAGCTTGGCGACTTCGCGTTCCCGTGCTTTTCACTGGCAAAAGAGCTCAAGAAGGCGCCGCAGGTTATCGCGCAGGACCTCGCAAAGTCAATGCACAGGCCGGAAATCGTGCGCGAGATTACGGCAGAGGGGCCGTACGTGAACTTTTTTCTGGACACAACGAAAGTGGCAAAGCGCGTTGTGGAGCGCGTGTTTGCGCAAAGGAAAGAGTTTGGCGCATCGGAAAAGGGAAAGGGCAGGCTTGCCGCAATTGAGTTTTCGAGCCCGAACATCGGAAAGCCGATGCACACGGGGCATTTGCCGAGCACGTTAATCGGCCATTCGCTGGGCCGTTTGCACGAGTTTCACGGCTACAGGGTTGTTCGCCTGAATTATTTGGGTGATTGGGGAACACAGTTCGGAAAGCTCATTCACGCATACTTAACGTGGGGGGAGAAGGAGAAGCTCGAAAAGGAGCCGGTAAAATATCTTGTTGAGCTGTACGTGAAAGTGACTGAGGAGTCCAAAAAAGACTTGGCGCACGCGGAGGCAGCGCGGGGCTGGTTTGCAAAGCTCGAAAAAGGGGACCAGATGGCAACGGGCCTTTGGAGCAAGTTCAAGCATTACAGTGTTGACGAGTTTCGCAAGATGTACGCAATGCTGGGCATTGAGTTTGACAGTTATAATGGCGAGGCATATTACGCGCCCAAGGTTGAGTCTGCAATTGAGCTTTTGCAAAAGAAGGGGTTTGCGCAGCTGCACGATGGCGCGCTGATTGTGCGCATTGACGGTTTTGACGTGCCGATGATGCTCAAAAAAAGCAACGGCTCAACGACGTATGCAAGCAGGGACGTGGCGACGCTGCTTGACCGGATTGAGACAATTCCGTTTGATGTCTTGCTGTACTGTGTCGGGCACGAGCAGAGTATGCATTTTCAGCAGCTTTTTTCCCTGATGCGAAAATTAGGCCACGGCAAAAACTTCGTGCACGTTGCAAACGGGCTGTATTTGCTTGAGGGCGGGGGCAAGATGTCAACGCGCGAGGGCAGGACGGTGTTTGTTGAGGAAGTGCTGAATGAGGCAATTGCGCTTGCGAAAAAAACGATTGAGGAGAAGAACCCGCAGCTGAAACGAAAGGACGAGGTTGCGTTGCAGGTTGCCGTTGGCGCGATTTTCTTTGGCGGCCTTTTGAACGACCGTGCAAAGGACACGGTTTTTGACTTGAACAGGTTTTTATCATTTGAGGGCGACACGGGCCCCTATCTTATGTACACGCACGCGCGGGCGTCAAGCATTATTACACGGGCGCGGGAGTTTGGCCTTGAGCCAAAGGCATCAGCGGACTTTTTTGTGCTGAAGCATCCTGCGGAAGAGCGAGTGGTTAAGCTGATGGCGCGGTTTGGGCAAAAGACGCTTGATGCGCTAAACGAGTATAAGCCGCACGTGCTTGCGCAGTATCTCATCGAGTTTGGCCGCGCGTTCAATGAGTTTTATCACGCCTGTCCGTGCTTGTCCGAGCCAAATGAGGATGTGAAGCGGGCGCGCCTTGCGCTGATTGAAGCGTCACGCCAGGTTTTGGAGAACGGCCTTCGCCTTCTTGGCATTACCGCGCCGTTTGAGATGTAAGATGGGCGGGCTGGTTTTGTTTGACGCGGTTTTTGATGCGGATGATGTGCAAAAGAGGGGTTGTCCTGTTGCGCTTGTCGGTTGTCAGGATGTTTCAGGCGGGGTTCTTGCGCGTGCGCGTGCGGTTGGCGTGCAGGTGTATCCGGTGCGCGTATTAATCGAGGACTTGCCGTCTGCGTGTGACGGGCTGATGGAGCTTGCGCGTTCGTGGGATTCGTTTCAAGTAGAGTTGCGTGAGCGCGTTCTTGACCGCGCATTCTGCGCAAGGGGTTCTTTTGGCGGGCTTGCAACGCGCGAGGTGCTTTATGTTATTGAGCGCCTGCGTATTCTTCAGAATTATGCGGGCGGATGTGTTGCCGGTGAGGATGCGAGTCTTCGGTTGGCGTTTGAGCGGGCTCTTGGCATTTCCCGGTAATTTTTGCCGTTTGATTTATATACTGTTCCCGTGGCGGCTCGTGTATGGATGAAGAAAACAGGAGGGCTGAGGGGTACGCAATCGATGTTGCGCGTTTGGGAACGCTCTTTATGCGGACAAGTTCAGGGCGTCTTGCAATGCCGTATTCTCCCGTGGTGTGCCGCGGGATGGCGGCGTATCAGGAACTGGTGCGTCGTGAGCGCGGCCGTTTGGAAAAAGAGGTCGCGCTTCTGGAAACGAGGTGGGCTGCACTTGAGGCAATGCGGCCGGCAGGGGTTTGCAGGTATATTGATATTTTTGGGGTTGAAGAGCGCATTTTTGACCTGCAGCGGCGCATAGATTATCGCTTGGAGCAAAAAGAGTCAGTTCTTGCGGATGTGCGAAAGGAAGAGGCGCTTCTTGGGGCTGATGCTTCCGCCGTTCGCTGACAGAAACCTTTTTAAACTACTGGTCTCGTGCATCGCAAGTATGGGCAGAATCAAGACGCAGCTTATCAAGCGTTTGACAATGGATGTTATTAAGGACTCAAAGGAGCGTTGCACAACGCAGTTTGAGGACAACAAGAAGGTCGTCGCAGAGCTTTTGGGCGATGCGAGCAAGAAGATGCGAAATTCTGTTGCGGGCTACGTGACGCGACTTATGAAGGTTAAGGAAGAGTACTGAGTTTCTTTGTGCGAAGACTTTTAAACTGATAACTGAAGACTGGGTACTGATAACCAATGGGCCTGTAGTCTAGCGGATAGGATACGGGGCTTCGGTGAGCGCTCGCGGGTGATATGAGCAAAGCGCTTGTCAAGACACCCCGTGACCTGGGTTCGAATCCCAGCGGGCTCGTAAAGTTTGAAGCACGGAAGGTTTAATTTCCAATGAAGACAATTCTTGTTGATGCGGTAGATGCATTTGTGGTTGAGAAAGATGGCGTTTTTGTGGTTTTCAGGGAAATGTACGATTTGCTCGAAGGGTTCTCGAATAGGAAGATTATTCTCACAGGAGCAAACGACGAGCAGTTTAAGAGGTTTGGTCTGGATAATATGCCGTATGAGGTCTTTACGCTAAAGCATAATCCGGAGAAGACTGATCCGCAATATTACAGATTGATGCTTGCGCATTTTGGTTTGAATGCGTATGATGTTGTTTATTTTGAGCACAATCCTGATGCCGTAAGGAGTGCTGAGTCTATCGGTATCAAATCGTATTGGTATGATTCAAAAAAGAGAGATTTGGACGCCTTGCGACGGTTCCTTCAAGATAACTTGTAAACCTTCCAACTTTTCCGTCGATAAGTTTTTTAATCAAAGAAAAAGAAAGAAAATTAAGCCGGCGTAAGGCGTAGCCTGGTAACGCCGCTGAGTTGAGACCTCAGTATCCGAAAGGATTCCCGGGTTCAAAAGCTTTGCGGCATTTCCGCGGGATTGAAAGTCCCGGCGCCGGCGACTTTTCTTCGTTGCTAATTTATATCAGTTTCACATAGTCACATGCAATGATCCGCAAGCGCAAATCGGGCTACGTCGTTTTGTCTGAAAAGACCGGCCGGCTTCTTGGCGGCCCGTATGAGACGAAAGGGGAAGCGCTCAAGCGGCTGCGTCAGGTTGAGTTTTTCAAGCGAAAAAAGAAGCGCTAGGGACCTCATTTTGAAACATACATAACTCTCGTCGATAGCACGAAAAGCAAACCTTTATATATGCCCTCTTGTGGGGCGGGCGTATGGCAAAAGCGACCAGTTCGGTTGTAATCAAGAAGAAGAAATGGGTGCCTATTGTTGCGCCAAAGCTGTTTAATGAGCAGGTTCTTGGTGAGAGTTTTGTTGCCGAGGCTGATGAGCTTAAGGGCAGAAGTGCAAAGGTTAGTTTGATGGTTTTAACGGGCGACCCGCAAAAGCAGACCGTGACGGTTGGTTTTAAGGTGACGGGTGTTGATAACGGTCGCGCAGTGACTGAGTTTGTTTCGTATCGTTTGCTTCCTGCTGCGGCAAGAAAATTGATGCGCAGGCGCCGAAGCAAGATTGATGATTCTTTTGTGATTGAGACGCAGGACAAGAAGGTGTTGCGCATCAAGCCGATGATTGTGACGAGAACGCGCGCGCAAGGTGCGCTTCTCGCCTCACTGCGCGCGCTTGAGCGGGCGTATCTTGCAAAAATTATCTCTCAACTTGACTTTGAGTCTTTTGTGCGCGAGGTTGTGCAAAAGAAGCTCCAGCAGGGTTTGGGCCAGGCGCTTCGCAAGCTTTGCCCGATTGGGGTGTGTGAGATTCGACAGTTCGAGCTTATCGCTCCGGAAAAGGTAAAGGAGCTTGGCATTCGCATTTTGCTTCCGCCGGCAAAGCTGCCGGATTTGACGTCGCGCCGCAAGAGGGAGATGGAAGCGGAGCGCGTGCAATCTGAGGGTTCTGAGGAGTTTGGTGAGGAGCGCAAGGCAGCCGAGGCGCAGGAGTCTGAAGACTTTGGCGAGGAAGCGGGAACGGAAGATTTCGGTGAAGAGCCGGAAGCGAAGTCTGAGTGATTTCTTGATTGATTTTTGAGATAGCTTTAAAAATACATATTGGAGTGGCTATGTTTATGATGCTTGGACAGGGCGCAGAAGCCATCATTCGCAAGGTGGGCGATTCGGTGGTCAAGGAGCGTGTGCAAAAAGAATACCGTTTGCCGGTGATAGATGAGAAGCTGCGTGCGCGGCGAACGCGCAGTGAGGCAAAGATGTTGGAAAAGCTCGCAAAGGCGGGCGTTCCGGTTCCAAAAGTCCTTTCTGTTGATGATGAGCGGATGGCGCTTGGCCTTTCTTTTCTTGATGGGCAAAAGTTGCGCGATGTGCTTGAGTCATCGCCAAGTCTTGCGTTCGAGTTCGGAAAAATTGTCGGCAAGATGCACGCGGAAGATATTGTGCACGGTGACTTGACCACATCAAACGTCATTCATTCAGGTAATGTGTTGCATTTGATTGACTTTGGCCTGAGTTTTGTTTCAGCAAAGGTTGAGGATAAGGCGGTTGATTTGCACGTGCTCGACCGCGCGCTTGAGAGCACGCACTATGGCAAGTATGCGGAGTTGCTCGCGTCCGCATTTGACGGCTATCGTGCGGGCAATCCGAATGCTTCGGTTGTTCTTGAGCGTCTTGAGGTTGTGCGAAAGCGCGGGCGCAATAAGAAGTGAGCGTATGGATGGGTCTGCACGGGACGGCAAAGAAAAATCGTTGAGTGCTATAGTGTATCGCTTGCAGACGGAATCATCGCAGTTGGACTTGCTGCGCGTTGAGTATCGGGCAGTATTCAATCCGGGAGGGGTGTGCGAACGCATTCTTGAGTCGGTTGAGTGTGATTCACCTATTCAGAAGATGTATCAGCATTCGTATGTTGCGCGTTGTTTTGCAGCATATTGTTTGCCTGAAGACCTGGCGGGCAGGGTGCTCGTCGGTGCGTGGCGGATAGGGGCACCGGTGGCTTCTGCGTATTCTGCTTTGACGTTCTCCCGGTGGGTTCGTGATGGCTATATGGTCCTTCCTGATTTCAGCCACCCGGGTTGGCCGGTGGGTGTTGTGTTGACCGTGGCAGCTGCGTATACTTTGGCGGTGATGCCGGTGCGTCTTGCTGCAGGGGTTCGGATGCAATCTTACGCGGGCTGGGCGCATCGGGAAAAAATGCGGCTATTGAATTTAAATGAATAGTTATGCGCGTTTCGGGTAGCGTGCTGAGAAACTCGGTTTTTTAGCCGTTAACCTTACACGCTGTCAACGTGCATGCCGCGTTTTTTCAGTTCTTCTTTCCACAAGTGCCCGATTTTCACAAGGTCTGCGGTGAATTTGGTTGACACTTTGTACGTCTTCTTGTACAAGTCGTAGTCGATGAGTCCCATTGCTTTCATCGGTGTTAAGATGCGGTCGTAGAATTGTCTTTTGTTGTACGAGAGCTTGACGCGTTTGCCTTTGTACGGTGCTTCTTCAAGGATGCATTCGTATTTGCCTTCGTGCAGTTTGGTTGCAAATTCGCTCATTTCCTGCTTGTCAATTTCGCCTTTGCGCGAGAGCATATATTTGATGAGCTCTTGTGCCACGATGTTTTGCTGGCTCGTTGAGAAGATGATTTCGTAAATGTCATTTGGCAGGTTGAATCGGTCAAAGAGTATTACCATGTTACCACTCCCAGTATAGTTTATAGTACTACAGTATATAAAAGTTGTGTCTTTGGGCGCGAAAAGTTCTTTAATTGAAGCTTTTGGGGCAAGAGGTATGCACGCGGGAACGTTTGGGTATGATTCTGATGCGCGATTGGTTGAGTTTGCGCAAGGGCTGCCGAATGGAACTGAGCTTTTGACTGTTTTTCGTGCGCGTGCTGACGGCTCTTTTCACGAGCGGGTGCAGGAGCTCGAGCGCCGCTTGCTGGCCGCGCGGGATGATTCCGCGTTCGCAGATGTTCGCTTGTTTGCGGAGGAGTTATGGGTGTACGGTCGTGAGCGCCGCATTGTGCCTTTTTGTTCTCTTGAGTATCGTGATTCTCCGGTTCCCAAGCTGAAGTGTACGGTGCCGTTTGATGATGCGCTTCGCTCGGTGTATGCGGATGCGCTCGGTCCGGGATATTTGGCGTTGGGCTTTCGTCCGTATTCGATTGTGATGGAGGGCGTTCAGGGGGTGAATCAGCCGCAGCAGGCCGCGCTTTCTGATTTGGTTGGGTGCCACTATGATATTTCATTCCTGAAAGCGGGCTTTTCACCAAGAGAGCGCAGGGGCGACCATCAGGTGTATAAGGAGTTCGCTGCAGAAGCGCACGCGGGTAGTGGCGAACTGAAGGTCTATTGTGATGAGGATAAAGAGAAGGTTCTTTCTTTGGTTAAGCGATTTGGTTTTCATTCGGTCAAATGATTGTGCGGGTGAATCTTTTATTTCTTGGATGTGTCATTAAATTAATATATTAGAAAATATATTTTTAGTTATGGATTTTCAACAAGTTATTTTTGTGGTTGGTATTGTTTTCGGCTTATTGGTGGCAGGAGGCATAGTGGGGTGGTACGTCACGCGAATGCGCTTTATGAGGAAGTGGGATGTGTTGGTTCCGGAATTGCGCAAGGATGCGATTATGCGTTCACGCGCAAACTTGGGAGGAAAGTTTACTGAAGCATTGTCTATGTATTTTCCTGATTTTCCATTCTCTCCAACGGAAATGAGATGGGTTGGAGGAAGTCCAATAGATTACATCGTTTTCAAAGGTATGGATAATGATAAGATAGAGCAGGTTGTCTTTCTGGAAATTAAGAGCGGAAAATCGCAGTTGTCTCCTCGGGAAAAGCAGATAAAAGAGGTGATTGAGAAAAAAGGCGTTGCGTGGAGGATGTATCGGGCTCCTGAGCAGTTGACGCGGGGGGAAAATGCAGCTGGTCATTGATGATTTTGGCACATTTGTGAAAAAGAAGCAGAACCGTTTTGAGGTTGCAAGAAAGGAGAAAACCGAGGAGTTCTCTGCGGATAAAGTAAGTCAGATTGTGCTTCTAAAAAAAGGGACTATTTCAGGTTCAGCAGTTGCACTTGCGATGGAGAAAAATATTGATGTTGTCTATTTAGATAGTTTTGGAAAGCCGATTGCCCGAATTTTTCCGTGCACTCTGGGTGGAACAACTCTTATCAGGAGAAGGCAGGCAGAGGCAACTGCATCACTGTATGCGGTTCCGTATGTGCGTGCGTTTGTCAAGTCAAAGATGCTGAATCAGGCGGCCTTGCTTAAATCACTCAATAAGACGAGAAACGGCCTATTTCTGGAAAGAATTCGTGAGATTGAGCGGATTATTGAGAAATCAGAGGATGCAGTCGGAGATTATGTGGATGACTTGCGGAGTGCGTTGATAGGGTATGAGGGAAATGTTGCGGCGATTTATTTTGACTGCATACGGGCACTCATTCCGTTTGGAAGACGAAAGAGAGGCGCAAAAGACAGATTTAACTCTGCGTTAAACTACGCGTATGGAATTTTGTATTCTCAAATAGAGAAGGCCTGTCTTCTTGCAGGTCTTGACCCGTATTTGGGATTTGTTCATTCTGACAGGTACGGAAAACCCTCCTTGGTTCTTGACTTTATCGAGCAGTTCAGGCAACCGATTGCAGACCGTGCAGTTATAACCATTTTTGTCAAAAAAGAGTTAGCAGATGATTCGTTCATTGAAGAAGAAATCGTTCAGTTATCATCGAAAGGAAAGAAAAAAATTGTTGAGGCAATATATGGGCGTCTTTCATCTGAATTCACGCATAATGGGAAGAAGATGACTTTTGAGAAAGTCATCATCGATAAGGCAAGGGAATTTGCAGGGTGTATTCTTGAAATGAAGGAATACGAACCATTCGTTCACAGGTGGTGAAATGTTATATTGGCTCATTTACGATATTTCAAGCAATTCCAAACGGTTGAAAGTCTCTGAGAAGTGCAAAGATTACGGTTTATACCGTGTACAGAAAAGTGCATTTCTTGGTGACCTATCAAAGAATAAGGCAGAAATGCTTCTTGAAGAAGTTCAGGACATTATGGCGGAATCTGAAGGGGACTGCGTGTTTATGTTCCCTGCGTGCAAAGGGTGTTTTTCATCAAGAGCAATTATTGGGGAATTTAATGAGTCATTAATCGAGGAGAAGGAGTTCGTGTTTTTGGCATGCTCAAGTCAGTGACGGCAACAGATGTGATGAATTTTTCTTACTGTAAGAGAATTCCTTACTATGTCCACGTTTTGAAAATTCCTCAGTTTACAACGGTGAAAGAGTATAAGGGACGGGAGAAGTATGATGATTTTAAGTATAGGTCCAAGCGTTCAAAAATTATTCAGGAGTTTCCTCATTTGGAAAGAAAGTATGATTTGTATCTTGAATGTGATGGTTTTTCAACAAAATTGGACTGTGTTTTTTTCAATGATGATGACGCCTTCCCCTTGCAGCTCAAGTATGCAGTAAAACCGAAGAAAATGTACGCGACTACGCGAAGGCAATTGCTTCTTGAGGCGTTTTTAATCGAGCAATGTCTTGGCAAGAAAGTTCAAAGGGGTTTTGTGAAGTACGAGTTATCAGGCGACTTGGTGGAAGTTGACCTAACTGACAAGTCTGAACTGTTCGAAATGTTCAAAGAATATTTTGGCATAATAATGGGGGAAAAACTGCCTGAACCGACGGAATATTTAAAAAGATGCCGCGATTGTTGTTATCGTAGGTTTTGTTGGGGAGATAAATGAAGTCATTTAAGCTAAAGTTGTTGCCAACAGATGAGCAAAACGTTCTTTTAAATGAAGTGTTTTGTAAATGGGCATCATTATGTACCAGAATGGCGTCTAAAGGACACGATAAAGAACGACTGGCGCCTCCTGATTCAAGCGGGAATTATTTTAACAAAACACAACTCAATCAGGTGAATACTGATGTAACTGACCATATGGGTGCGCTTGAAGAGTCAGCAAGTCAAAAAGAAAGAGCAGTTGAGAAAGTCAAAAGAAGGTTGAAGCTGATTTCAGATATGCTCTCTGAGCCAAATTTAAGGGATGTTTCTCAACAAAAACCAACCACGTTCCGTCCATTAGAGTGGGTTAAGGAGGGTCTGTTAAAAACAAAATACCATACTGTGCATTATTGGCAAAAGGAATGTGATAAGTTAACAAAACAAAAAGAACGAATGGAGAAAACAATTGAGAAGATAAAGAAAGGGAAGATAACGTTCAAACCAACAAAGATGTCCCTGCACCAAAATTGTTTTTCGTTATCATTCGGAAAGGGAACGTTTTCAATGCGGCCTTTTAGCGACACTAAACGAGGCATAAATCTTGATATGCTAACTGCTCCCATTCAACCTGCAATAGGAAAAAACGATGGCAAATCATCTTTGAGGAGCAAAGAGTTTATCGCAAGGAATATTGAAAACTACATTATTTTTTCCATCCACTCACAACTATTTGGGCTGAGCAGGTCAGAAGAACTGTTGTTAAACGCAAAAAAAGAGGAACTCGTTGCTAAGCGAGATGCAATGCTCAAAAAGAAATCTGATTCGCTAAGTAAAAAAATAAAGGAATTAGAAAAAATAGTAGGAAGAAAAATTACTGATTCAGAACGTTCAGAGATAATGTCTCAGGGCGGCAAATTGTCTTCTGAAAAGTTCAGTGAAGATAATTCATATTTGAAAACGTTAAAGGTGCTGGCAAAAGACATTATTGGGCGAGAGGAATTGTTCAGACTTAAGAAGTACCCGATTGTGATTAGAAAACCTCTCAACGAACGAAAAAAGCTCAAAAATCTTAAACCTGACGAATGGGAATATTATTTACAGTTGAGTTATGATGAGTTGGAAAAGAAAGAGTTTACACCAAAGACAATTATGGGAATCGATAGAGGACTAAAACACATTCTTGCTATTGCGATTTACGACCCTGTGCAAAATAAATTTGTAAAAAATATGCTCATTCCAAATCCGATATTAGGTTGGAAGTGGAAGTTGCGAAAGATAAAAAGAAGTATTCAACATATGGAAAGGAGAATACGGGCTCAGCAAAATGCTCACGTTCCTGAGAATCAGTTGAAAAAACGGTTGAAAAGTATTGAGAACAAAATTGATTATTACTATCACAATGTGTCGCGGCAAATATTGAATCTCGCTCACGATTTCAAATCAGCAATAGTGGTAGAAGACTTACAGAATATGAAACAACACGGAAGAAAGAAATCAAAAGGACTAAGAGGACTAAACTACGCATTAAGTAACTTTGACTATGGAAAAATTATGGGTCTTGTTAAGTATAAAGCAGAATCAGAGAATGTGCCTCTTCTTACCGTGTTGCCTGCAGGAACGAGTCAAAATTGCGCGTATTGTCTCTTGTACGGAAAAGAACAAGGAAATTATGTGCGGAATAATGTCAACAGTAAAATAGGCAAGTGTAAGCTTCATGGAGAAATAGATGCGGACATCAATGCGGCAAGGACGATTGCGATTTGTTATCATAAGAATATTAATGAACCAAAACCATATGGTGAACGAAAGACTTTTAAAAGAAAGTAAATTGGAATATCCTTGATGCGAGGAATATGCAATCATAGTCCTTAAGGCACCGTGTATACAAACGGATATGTCTTCGAGCAATCGAAACATCCCAAGGATAGCACAAATTCTATATGGGTTTGTGCCAAAGATGGCCCGTTGCAGGCCATTAGGGTTCATAAAACACTGTCATGGTGTATAACGACCTGACCTATTCTCTACTCTAAGAACATCTCAACCAAATAAAACAGCAGGTCTTTAAAAAGGGAGCTACAAAGTCCCGACCTGCTGTTTTCATTTTTAAATAAAAAGAGAAAACGCAAGTGCTGTTGCAGATGTGGAGAAATAGAGATAACGAATGCAACATCGTGATTTCTTGGCCCATACTTCCTCCATGTAGAGCGTTGCAGATGTGGAGAAATAGAGATAACGAATGCAACGCATATATCACCTTGTCATCATATTGACGACAGAAAGGTTGCAGATGTGGAGAAATAGAGATAACGAATGCAACAAGTCAGGACTGTTAAGAATGATGGGTCTTCTTTTGTCGGTTGCAGATGTGGAGAAATAGAGATAACGAATGCAACTCGAGATACCAGTGGAGGGTTTAGATGAAGATACTGCACGTTGCAGATGTGGAGAAATAGAGATAACGAATGCAACAGAATTTGTGCAAGGCGATGGGTTGGCGCAGTTTTGAGGTTGCAGATGTGGAGAAATAGAGATAACGAATGCAACTAAGGATAGAGGGTGTCTCTGCGATTGTCACGAGAACAGTTGCAGATGTGGAGAAATAGAGATAACGAATGCAACATAGAGACTGACCCGCGCTGCAAGACGCGTAAGGCGGTTGCAGATGTGGAGAAATAGAGATAACGAATGCAACCGACTGGATTGCTTCTTTCTGGAGCTGCGGCAAGGGGTTGCAGATGTGGAGAAATAGAGATAACGAATGCAACAGGTACTCCTTCCAAAGCCCACTTCGCTCTCCCGTAATACCGTTGCAGATGTGGAGAAATAGAGATAACGAATGCAACTGCGGGAGAGACTGATTGTTCTGCGGCGGGGAGTTTTGTTGCAGATGTGGAGAAATAGAGATAACGAATGCAACTGATCCCGTGAGGATGAAAGAAGGAACGTCCACGTGTTGCAGATGTGGAGAAATAGAGATAACGAATGCAACAGGTGGTTAGCACGATGGAGATGGACAGCCCGCAAGCGTTGCAGATGTGGAGAAATAGAGATAACGAATGCAACTTCTTGCAGCTTTTGGGGTGACATTGATTGCGTTTGGTGTTGCAGATGTGGAGAAATAGAGATAACGAATGCAACCGGATGTAACAGCTAACCCTGCTACAGCGACGAAAGGCGTTGCAGATGTGGAGAAATAGAGATAACGAATGCAACACCTTGGCCATTGTTCAGTCCCAGATGCCATCAAGCGTTGCAGATGTGGAGAAATAGAGATAACGAATGCAACAACTTCTTCGCTTGCGCCTTACGCGCCGTAAACTCATGTTGCAGATGTGGAGAAATAGAGATAACGAATGCAACCTGTCAGGCGCGGACGTCCTCACATTGTTGGCCGAAGTTGCAGATGTGGAGAAATAGAGATAACGAATGCAACAGAACTTCGCAGGCATCATTAAGAGCGGCAGCTACCAGTTGCAGATGTGGAGAAATAGAGATAACGAATGCAACCCCGAAAATGTAGGCAAGAATCGCCGCCCCAATATTCGTTGCAGATGTGGAGAAATAGAGATAACGAATGCAACTTGTTTTATTTTGAAGCAGAGGATAACACGATGAAGAAGTTGCAGATGTGGAGAAATAGAGATAACGAATGCAACTAAGAAGGGTTTTGCGAGTATCAAACTCGTCTTTTACGGTTGCAGATGTGGAGAAATAGAGATAACGAATGCAACTTCGCTTAGAAATGACCGTCATCAACAGATCATAATGCAGTTGCAGATGTGGAGAAATAGAGATAACGAATGCAACCAAGGTATATGATGCGACGGGTAGTTTGGTGCTCAATGTTGCAGATGTGGAGAAATAGAGATAACGAATGCAACTCTCATACCAAATCCACCTCTGCACTTTTTGAAAATGGGTTGCAGATGTGGAGAAATAGAGATAACGAATGCAACAAAAACCCTCTGATGAATATCGTGACCAAGAGCAAAGGTTGCAGATGTGGAGAAATAGAGATAACGAATGCAACGGAACACCTCCTACGCGAAAACCCTCGACGATATTTGTTGCAGATGTGGAGAAATAGAGATAACGAATGCAACTTCAGGATGTGGAGCTTTTCGATTTTAAACCGAAGAAGGTTGCAGATGTGGAGAAATAGAGATAACGAATGCAACTCTCCTTGATGTTGTGATTGGTTCCGCCCTGTTTGTTTGTTGCAGATGTGGAGAAATAGAGATAACGAATGCAACTTTATTTGGGCGTTGTCGATTCGGAGGGAGAGGGAATGGTTGCAGATGTGGAGAAATAGAGATAACGAATGCAACCTATCGCCATAACTAGCCACATTACTCTTTTCAATAATGTTGCAGATGTGGAGAAATAGAGATAACGAATGCAACTGATGGGATTAATTTGGTGTGGCAGATGCTCAATGAGTTCAGTTGCAGATGTGGAGAAATAGAGATAACGAATGCAACCAAATCAATGGGGTCGCAACGGGCACTTTGGTGACGTTGCAGATGTGGAGAAATAGAGATAACGAATGCAACCCTAACGTGCGAAACTTCACCCAAACATTAACTGTATGTTGCAGATGTGGAGAAATAGAGATAACGAATGCAACAACTTGTGGATGGGTTTTCCCCAGATCACGGTTTCGATGTTGCAGATGTGGAGAAATAGAGATAACGAATGCAACAAAATATCGTACACCATTATCCGGCGAAGTGCCTTACAGTTGCAGATGTGGAGAAATAGAGATAACGAATGCAACAAACTCCCTCCGAAAAGTGGGAAGTGGCGGGGTGCAGGTTGCAGATGTGGAGAAATAGAGATAACGAATGCAACGGCTGGATGAAAAAGCACTTGGTGCCTGCGTCCTGCCGTTGCAGATGTGGAGAAATAGAGATAACGAATGCAACTCATTGCGGGGCCTCCTTTTCCAGCGCTTTGAGCGCGGTTGCAGATGTGGAGAAATAGAGATAACGAATGCAACTTCTTGATTGACTTGACTTCTCCGGCCGCCTCAAGAATGTTGCAGATGTGGAGAAATAGAGATAACGAATGCAACGTGAGGGCGGGATGCTTTGTCGAAAAATGACGGTAAGTTGCAGATGTGGAGAAATAGAGATAACGAATGCAACAGTGATGCTTCCCCAGAAGACAACCAAGCACACCAACGCGTTGCAGATGTGGAGAAATAGAGATAACGAATGCAACCTCGTCAAGGTTCTTGTAGTTGAAGATGAATAGCACCGCGTTGCAGATGTGGAGAAATAGAGATAACGAATGCAACAGGTGCCGCCTCAACAGCGCATCCTCTGGGGCCAAGGAGTTGCAGATGTGGAGAAATAGAGATAACGAATGCAACGGTAGAAGTCGATGTCTTGAACGCTGTTGTTGGTCACGGTTGCAGATGTGGAGAAATAGAGATAACGAATGCAACGCAAATTCGGGAAACCTTCAGCCATCAGCACACCCCCCGTTGCAGATGTGGAGAAATAGAGATAACGAATGCAACTACGGCCGTACTGCTCTCGTCAATTCCACGCCTGTATTGGTTGCAGATGTGGAGAAATAGAGATAACGAATGCAACGGTGATTGGATGGAGTTGTATGGTCTTGATTGTGATTTGTTGCAGATGTGGAGAAATAGAGATAACGAATGCAACAGAGTCATCAGACGACGGATAGTAAGGTGTATGCTGGGTTGCAGATGTGGAGAAATAGAGATAACGAATGCAACTGATAAAAGTCCCATCTTGAGTACCTCATCCAAGCAGGTTGCAGATGTGGAGAAATAGAGATAACGAATGCAACGTGATAAGAAGATATTAGTGCTTACTGGCAGGATAGAGTTGCAGATGTGGAGAAATAGAGATAACGAATGCAACTAATGGCGCGCCGTTTTTTAATCGTGCCGCTCTCATAAGTTGCAGATGTGGAGAAATAGAGATAACGAATGCAACTCGGTTTCTTCAATCTTGCGTGATGCGGGAATTCCTCAGTTGCAGATGTGGAGAAATAGAG
>QZJZ01000101.1 GCA_003599815.1 Candidatus Auribacter fodinae | reverse complement strand
CCATCTTTTTACTATTACTATATCATGGTATTTCATTCGGTAACCTCCTTTGGGGTTTATTATACCAAAAGCGTTACCTAATTACTGAGCATGAACAGCTGGTATCAAATTTAATGACAAGATCATTCTGGTTTTCAACAAGCAGGCGGTATCTCTGCTCGCTGTCTTTGAGGGCATGGGCTATACGTTTTCTTTCAGCTATTTCCTGTGTGAGGATGGTGTTTTTCTCGTTTAAGTCACGGATGGTTTTACGGATAGCGTCGCGCATCGATAAAAATGATTGCGTCAGTATGCCTGTTTCATCAGAAGAATTCACTTTCATGGGGTAATCAAGGTTGCCGGAAGAGAGCGCCAGCGAGGCTTTTGTGAGCTGGTAAATCGGTTTTGTAAAGTTGGTGACAAGCAGGGATACAATAAATAGAGCCAGAACGGTTGTTACAGCCATAATCATGGCAAGAATATCCCGGAACGAGTAAAAGTGAGTGTATTTTACTGAAAGAGGCACAATATACCCGATGTACCAGTCCCATTGAGGGAAATGCCTTTTTATGACCCAGTAGGCTGACCCTTTGAAAGCATACTCAAACGACCCTTTTTTCTCATTTTTCACTTCCGCAAAAAAACTTTTTTCCTTAGGCGGGCACGATTTGCCGTTCATTCCGGCGTCAATCATGCATTTCCCTTTTGAATCCAGTATGAAAGGATATACCTTTTGGTCATTGCCGGTGAAATATGATGACCGGAAATCTTCAAGAAACGATTGTTTGAAATCTTCTTCGTAGGCATCAATGAGAAATGTTTCAGTGAGATGTTCGTATTTGCGTTCCAGCATATCAAGAATAGTGTCGATTTTTTCCGAATAGACGCTTTCCTGATACCCGTCGATCATACTTTTCAGGTAATGCGACGCGAACAGGTAAATGCTTAATGTCATTATTATGAAGGCGGACGCTATTATCATAAGTATCTTTGTATTGATGGTATTTATTTTCATTCTTCGAGATGCCTCTCCTGCACAAAATTTGAACGCCTTATAAGATCCATGGGGAATATAATGTTCAGCTTTTTTGCAAGCCGCATATTCAAATATACTTTTAACTGAGCGTTCTTTGTAAGGGGTATATCGGACGGAAGCGTGCCGTTTAAAATGCGGATTGCTGTTTTTGCGGCATACTCGCCGAATTCAGTTGATACATTCGAATAGTTCATCAGGACAAAAGGAGCCATATGAATAGGAAAACTGCCTGTGGGAATAACAGTGTTGTTTTCAATAAAAGATTTTGCGTCATTGTCGTCCCAGCCTTCAATGCCGGCATTGTTCCATACGATCAAAAGGTCAACGTGTTTTTGGATCTGGATATAGTGCTGTTTCCATTCTTCATATGTATCCACCGCGGCCTGTTGCGCGAAACTAATATGTAATTTCTGCGTGTAATGAGAGAATATCTTTTTCTGTGTCAGGGTGTTGCCCATGATGATGCCGATGCGGTCACCCTTAGCGTATTTCAGCAGTTCGGATATTAGCCCTTCAACAAACTCGATTTCGATCTGCCCGGTGACATTGGGCAGAGGATATCCGTACGGTTCAGCGTCCCAGTTTATACCGACAAAAACTACAGGCAGGGAGCTATTTCGGTAATACGGAGCGATAAGATATTTGCTGGCGGCATCGTCCGCGGCGATAACAAGGTCAGGCTTCCATTCGTCTATAACCTGTTTTGCGGCCAATCCGGCCCGTGTGAGCTGTTCGTCGCTTTTTTTTCGTTTCGCGTCAAGATATATAACCTTCAAGATGATTCCCTGATCTGTAAGTATTTTTCTTGTCGTGTGCATAACGATTTTGCTATGCATGTATTCAGGATGATACGAATCCACATACAAAACTTTTTTCCCTGCCAGCGGATTTATGAGCGCGGCGTTCTCGTGAGAATCGTTTTGCCGATCGGTTACAGGATCGGTACATCCCCACAGGACAGCAAATCCGCAACATAAAAAATAAGTGAAATTCCTGTACATACAACACAAAGGTCAAAAGTTAAATTCCGCGCTGGAATCCCTAATTATCTTCCTTTTTATTGTATAGTAAAGAATATTGCCATAAAAGATTTATTTCTTTTAAAAAACAAAGACAGCGTTTTTTTAGACTATTTTGACACATTTTTTTTCGCACTGTTTAAATGATTTTCACTGACAAAATTCGCCCGTTTAATCAGATCCATGGAAAATTTTATGTTAAGCCGTTTGGCTAGCTTCATATTAAGGTAAACTTTTAATTGATTATTTCGCGTAACGGGTATATCAGCTGGTTTTGTGCCGTTTAAAATACGGATTGCTGTCCGCGCGGCGTATTCGCCCAGCTCCATCGGGACATTGGAATAGTTTATGAGCACAAACGGCGCCATGTGCAAAGGGATACTTCCTGTCGGGACGGTGGTGTTTTCCATGATGAATGCTATTGCTTCCTCATCGTTCCAGCCGGAAATGGCATCGTAGTTCCAGACAATGAGGATGTCAACATTGCTCTGCATACGTGTGTAGCGTTGCTTCCATTCTTCGAACGATGAGGCGAAGTATTTTTCTGTAAACAGAATATCCATATTGTTTTCGTAAAAATGTATCAGTTTATGCTGTGTCAGAGAATCTCCGGTGATAATGCCGATCCGGCGTCCGGAAGCGTATTTGAACAGTTCGGCAATCAGGCCTTCAATAAACTCAACCTGCAGTTGCCCTGTGATGTTTGAACAAGGATACCCATACTCATCCGCGCTCCAGTTGACACCGACAAAGACGACAGGCAGTTCTGTGTTTCGATAGTACGGGGCAATCAGGTACTTGTTGGCAGGGTCATCCGCGGCGATAATTATGTCGGGTTTCCATTCATCGATAACCTGTTTGGCGGCAAGAGCTGATTGGGTGAGCGCTTCGTCGCCTTTGAGATGTTTTTCATCGAGAAACACTGCTTTATAGGTTAATTCCCTGTCTTCCAGAATGCTTTTTGCGGAAAGGCGTATTATTTTGCTGTGCAGGTAATCGGGATCGTATGAGTCGACGTACAGAATTTTTTTGCCGGTAAGATGTTTGCACGCAGGATTATGTGTGCATGTACCGGTATCCGGAGGCTGTCCGGAGTTGTCGCACCCCGCACATACAAAGGCAACGATAAGCGATAATAATACGGCTAAATGTTTAGACATAAGTATCTTTCGCTGAATTATGTCGAGGTGTCCTAAAACATTTAAGCAACTGACCCGGTTATCATTTTATGTGACAGGTGTGGTTTTGAAAAGAACTATTTTATGCCGGCGAAGATATGCAAGATAGTATCATTTTGTTGCTGTTGAATTTAAACAAAACGAATTTTGTTCGAATTCCAGCATGTTTGCCTGGGAATGATTGCTGTATGTTGGCCAATCAGGGGAATAGCTTTGTGCCTGGTTGCCCCACGAGAACCAGTTTGGCTGGGAACCGCGAGCAAACAGCTCGATAAATGGAGATCTACTGCATGACTCAATCAGCTTATATTGTTCATCTGGTTTTCTGCTGTGTTCGCGCTTTTGTGAAATGATAACGTTTTCCTGACTCCGCCCGGCTTGGAGAGTTCGGGCGCCTGTTCCTCTTGTGCCGAAAAGCACCATTTCAGTCACATTTCTGAAATAAAAGCCGACACCTCTTCTATCAGGTCCGCCGTCCTTACGCACTTTGTACCAGATGATATTCGTTTTATATTCAAAGCCCCAACTCTTCATAACTTCTAACCCTTCGGCAAGGAGGGCATTGGGCACCCATAAATATAAGTGGGCGGTTTCCGTGACGATTGACTGTACCGGCAATTCTTTAATTTCGCTTAAGGTCATTGTAGGGTAGCGTTGAAGACGTTTATGTTCAGGAGCCATTTTTCCTGTACGATTTTTAAACTGCCATGGAGGATCAGCCAATACTGTAGAAAATTTTCTATCTCCAACGGACTGTAATAAATCGCGAGAAGCGGGCGATGTCATTCTATATCCTCCAAATAAAGAGCGCGTTTTATTCCAAAGACTAAAAGAGGGCATCCGGCACTGCCGCCGCCATTGATTTTTGGGATTAATTTACCAATATGAGTTGTGGATGCTCCGTATGAACTTCCTCTGCCTAATGTATTAAAGATATTCTGTAACTCATCGCATCGTGTGATTATTATGCCTATGCTGATCGCACGGAGATCAAAAAGGAGCCTGAAATTATTTAAATCGCGGTCAAAAAAAGGATCTTTGTTGTTCCATTCAATTTCCAAGGCGACTCTGTTTTTAAAACAATCAATCTTATGCGTCGGTGTTTCTGTTGTTACTTCGTCAATTACAATCTGTGTCTGAAATTGTTTTTCTTTCCACCCACGCTCGGATAGAAAATCATCAATGTGGCTTGATACTTTTGATTTACTTCCCCCGGGATTGATTATCCAGCTTCTTTTGAGGCGAAATTCTGTTAGCAGATCAATTAGATCGTTCCATTCGCAAGGAAAATCTTCTTTTAGAATCGCGCAGGCATGATTCTTTTCATGTATTTCGTAGTTATCACGAATAAATGCTGGTAATTGTTCTATACCCATTAATACCCGTCATCGGTTAATATATACGCAATGCATATATGTTCTTGAATCTTATTTTTTCTGATATTATCTTAAAAGCGGATAGAATACAATGTATTCTCAATGGGAATAATTGGTACACCAATGAATGATAGTCTCTGAATTATGGAGAATCAATGAAAAACTATGAGGCAATGAGAAACCTGTTTTATCGCGCGGCTGTATATTTTATCCTGATTGTGTCTACCCTTTGGATTTTTTCCATTTTTATGCGATATCCCTACCTTAACTCCGATCAGGCAACCATAAGCGGCATGGTATACGGCACAGCGCAAAAACCGTACGTGTACCGGGCATTGATACCGCAAAGCGTAAGGCTGTGCGCGGCGCTGATTCCTGCGGGGCTGGAGTCGGATATCAGGCAGAGGCTTGCCGGCATTGAACTGCTCAACGGCTTTTTTGAAAGAAAAAGCTGGGATAACGAGTACGCACTGGAAAACGTTATTCTTATCCTGCTCCTGTTGTTATGCATGTTCGGATTTACGTTCTCAACCGGATATTTACTGGACGGCGTATTCCGGTTTAGACCTGCTGTCGTTCGTGACGCCGTTCATATTCTGGCAATCTGGTGTGTGGCGCCGTTTTTCGATACGGAATACATCTATGATTTATCGACCCTTTTCCTGTTCACGCTGGCGCTGGGACTAATGGTGCGTTGTCAGTTTAAATGGTATTTTCTTGTGTTCCTGCTGGCGTGCGTGAATAAGGAAACAGCCGTATTGTTGTTACTGCTTTTCGTGATGTATTACCGAACCCGCATGAAAAAAGATTTATTTGTCCGGCGGATTCTGGTGCAAGCCGTTGTGTATTGTGCGGTAAAAGGGGCTTTGACCTTTATATTCAGGGATAACCCCGGCGGAGTGGTTGAGTTTCATTTGTTTAACCATAATTACTGGCTGTTGACAGATCCATTCCCGATGTCGTTTGTTGTGCAGGGTATTTTATTTCTGTTTCTGATGTTCTACCGGTGGACAGATAAACCGTTATTCCTCAGGTACGCGATGGTATGGAGCATTCCGTTGTCTGCATTGATGCTTTTCTTTGGTTATCTGGAAGAGACGAGGGCCGCTCTGGAACTGTACCCTGTGCTTGTTCTGGTATCTGCCCATTCGCTGGTATCTGCATCCGGCTTTGTGGTTGAGGATACGGCGCAGGAACATGGTGTGAGTGAGTAATTGACATCTCCTCAGCGTGTCGATTATCATACTGCTTTAAATATCAATCCTTTTTATCCGGTTATACTATGAGAACAGATCAGTCCCGCGGCAGTGCGCGGAGTTTAAAATTTGCCGTCATATTTTACCTAATGATAAGCATATTGCTGCTGTATGTTTTAATCATCAATAGTTGGCTCTGCGATGATGCATACATAACTTTCCGGACAGTTGATAATTTTGTTAATGGTTATGGGTTGCGATGGAATGTTGTTGAAAGAGTGCAGACGTATACACACCCATTGTGGCTGTTTTTATTGAGTTTTTTTTATTATTTTACAAGAGAGGCATTTTATACTACACATATTTTGTCGCTTGTGCTTTCGATCTGCACTCTCTTTCTTTATATTAAGAAGATAGCTAACAACTTATTTGTGTCGATTTTGGGAATCATAATATTGCTCTTTTCAAATTCTTTTATTGAGTTTTCGTCTTCAGGATTGGAAAACCCCTTAACTCATCTCTTGGTAGCACTATATTTTGTAGTGTACCTTGATAAGAGGTGTTGCCCTAAAAAATTATTTTTTCTTTCACTGCTCTCGTCACTTGCACTTCTCAACAGGCTTGATAATCTCATTCTTTTTCTTCCGCCCTTGGTTTTCCTGTTTTTGAGAAACCGGTCAAAAAAAGCGTTATTATTTGTACTGCTTGGATTTTTACCAATTGTAACGTGGGAGCTATTTTCTTTAGTCTATTATGGTTTTTTGATACCAAACACTGCTTATGCGAAATTATATGCAGGTATTCCATCATATGAAATGCATGATAAAGGTGTATTTTATCTACTAAATTCGATCCAGCATGACTCAGTAACGCTTCCCGTAATTTTTTGCAGTATTGTTGTTCCATTTTTGATAAAGAGACGCCATTTATATGTCTGTTCCATATCCGTATTATTGTACCTCATGTATATAGTTAAAATCGGCGGCTGTTTTATGAGTGGAAGGTTTTTAAGCCCATTAGTGTTTTGCGCTGTTACTATCTTAACCTCTGAAAGTTATGAAAAGGTTCTTTTAAAACGGATATTAACGTGCTTATGGATATTATTGATTCTTACGGCGGTGTTTTCCAAAATGAATCCTTTGGTAAAGATACCAATGTATGCTTTTCGGCAACATAGCATTAGTTTTGAAGATTCGCATGGTGTTGGCGATGAACAATTATTTTATTATAAAAGTACGGGTTTATTACATTTGCAGCGAACACTTGATAAGAATTTGTTTAATGAGCTTCCCCCTGTTTCGGTCAAAACGTGCGTAGGAATGATTGGGTATTATGCCGGGCCTGCTAAATATATTATTGATGTTCATGCGCTGACAGACCCTTTTCTTGCGCGATTACCAGGGAAATACAGGGACAAATGGCGCGCGGGACATTTCGATCGTTTTATTCCAGATGGATATATTGAAACTAGAACCTCGGGTATTAATATAGTACAAGACAAAATTTTATCGCGATTTTACGATAGATTGCTTATTATAACGCAAGGAAGTATTTTTTCAAAAAAGCGCCTTAAGGAAATTGTTTATATGAATATCGGCAAATATTTTTTACCGGAATATGCTGAGTTCTTGGAGAGAAGAAGTAAGTATAGATATCCATCGAGGATATACCAAATTTTATGAAGAAAACTCTGTTGCAGTATAGTGTTATATTTATTATTTTTGTTATAGGGATTATATACCGCGTTCATAGTATTATGGGAACAGCGGACTATTTTACATCTGACACTGGAGTATTATGCCTGATGGCAAAACATATCAGGCTGGGATTGGAGTTTCCAGTTTTCTGGTACGGGCACTCATATCTGGGGGCATTACCTGCTTATTTCCTTTCTGTCTTTTTCTGGATATTCGGCACAGGTCTCTTTGCTTTTAAGATATACGCTTTGTTCTTTTCCGTACTATCTTTTATATTGATTGTTCTGATGGCACGATCATTGTTTGACAAAAGAGTCGCATTATTATGCCTTGCTTTTCTAGCGATCCCGCCGCATTCATTAATTGTTACAATTGCTTATGGCGGTTATCAGGCTTATATTCTTCTCGGTATCGTTTTTTTATGGATACTAGGCAATTATGTCAGGACAGAAAAGCGTTTATTTTTCTTTTTGACGGCAGTGGTTGCTGGTTTCGGTTGGTATTCTCATCCTATGTTCATCTATTTTATACTATTATTTATTGTCACTTATTCAATCAGATATGTAATTTCTAAAGAATCAACTTTTATGATTTTTCATATAGAGAAGATTTTTGCATGGTGCATTTTTTTTCTAGTTGGCGCGATTCCATATTTTATTGGTTTAAGCCGTAATTTTCATTATTATAATCCGCTGGGAAATTCGGATTCAAACATTTTTGCTTTGCTTAAATCTTTTGTGTGGGCAGTACTTTTTAAGATTCCTCATATTTTGAGTTTTGATAGGGGGTATCCCGCTTTCAGCGTTATAAATAGTATTTTTTATATTTTCCTTTTTATCCTTGTTATCTCTGAAATTGTACAATTTCTGAAGTCAAAAGCGTTTGCTCCAAAACACCTCTTTTCTCTTTTTTTTATAACTACAATTATCACATTTTCTTATGAACAAAATTATGAAGATTTGGGAACGTCACGCCACCTCATGCATCTGATAATTCTTCTGCCGATTCTTTCTTCCTTGCTGTTGCAAAAGTTTGTGGGCAACAGCAAAGTTCTTATGGCGGGGATCATTTTGGTCTTATCGCTTATTCAACTATGCTTGACATTATCCATAACAAAGACAGAGCCCAATGGTTATGATTTAATTGATACATTGCGGAAAAAGGATTTAACAAAGGGATTCGCTGATTTTTGGGTTGCATATAAGTTGACTTTTTTAGCGGATGAATCAGTAATTCTTTCGCCGTTATGGGGCGCTGATAGGTATGAGCCATATACGTATTCCATAATCAACTCTGCTCAGGGATGTTATATATTTGATTTATCCGAAAGCATTCAATCTGCAAGGTGTGAGGAATTTGAACGTACATTATCTGCGGTGAAAACGCTGTCTTTTACTCATAATGAATATGAGTCTTATCAGATTTTTTCAGGGTTGCACATCACAGACGGAAATGCCAATTACCCTGTTAAATATTTTAATCCTGTATATGAGGATGAGTATTGGGAACCTTTAAACCCCGAAGGGAAACCAAATAAGAACAAAAACTACTCTTTTACTATTGCCTTGCCCAAAGGAGTATATAACTTTGAATTTCGAGTAAAGTATAATGGCGAATATCAGAATGATGTGTATTGTGAGGATGGGGCAATCACTGTTTTCAACCAGATAAACAACTCTCTTATTGGGCGGGTACAATGCAAAATGGATAGTTTTGCCGACTCACCTGTCCAAATTTATCGGTTCAAGGCATACTGTAATCCCTTGAAATATGTTTGTGTTCTGGTATCATTTTTCGATGCCAACCTTGAGCTGGAATCCATGCTTATTTATTAACCGGTAGTAGCGTCACTACACATAATCGATTTCAGGTTTAGGGATACGCATCATCAGGTCGGATAACGCGTCGAGGCAGGGACGGTTCTCGTATAAAACCTCGTATACCTTTTCCGAGATGGGCATCTCGATACGCAGTTTTCTTGAGAGCGAATGCACAGATTTTGCCGAATACACGCCTTCCGCGACTTTTTCCGTGGTCTGTAATGCTTCGTCCAGCGTCATGCCGGAACCGATCTTTTCGCCTAAACCCCGGTTCCTGCTGTGGCGGCTCGCGCAGGTGACTATCAGGTCGCCCATACCCGACAACCCCGAGAACGTAAACGGATCAGCGCCCATAACCACACCGAGGCGAGTCATTTCCGCCAGACCGCGGGTAATCAGCGCGGCTTTGGTGTTGTCACCAAACCCCAGCCCGTCACAAATTCCTGCCGCTATGGCGATAACGTTCTTCAACGACCCGCCCAGCTCAACCCCTTTTAAGTCAGAGCTGGAATATACCCTGAACCGTTCCGTAGAAAAGAGCGATTGTATCCATTCGCTCAGGTCCGGTTTATTGCTCGCGGCGACAACAGCAGATGGGATCGAACGCGCAACTTCTTCCGCGTGCGTCGGGCCCGACAGGACAGCGACGTTGTCTGTTTCCAGCTCCTGCGATATCACTTCGCTCATGCGCAGAAGCGTATCGTTCTCAATACCTTTAGCCACGCTCATGTATGGGGCGTTACAACGTGCCTGCCGTATAAAAGGTTTTATCCTCCGGCAAATTGAGCGCATGAATTTTGACGGCGTCGCGAGAACGATCAACCCGCACCCGTCAAAACAATCCGATTCATCAGCGGTTAGGGTTATGTTGTCCGGTATGATTACCCCGGGCAGATATTTGTCGTTTTTGCGTGTAATACGCACTTCATCTATGTAGTCGGGGAACGCGCCCCAGATCGTAACTTTATGCCCTGCATCATTGAGCAGGAGCGCAAGGGCAGTGCCCCATGCACCGTCGCCGATGACGCTGATCGTTTTCCTGTCCATGAAGAACCCTTCTCTCAGTGTTAAGTATTTTGTTTTCTTTATTAATACCATATTAAGCGTCTGATTCTAACTAAAAAGTATATAAATTATGTGTGCCATCTTTTTGATATCACTGAGACATTATGACCCATAATTTAACTGGCAAGACGGTTTAACCTCAGTTGAAACGGCGTTTCAGGTGTGATGTTGAACTCGAATAATTTTAATTTGCCCAATCGATAGTATAGGGTATAGTATTTGTTAATAAAAATAGCGACATGATTAATAAAAAAGGAGTTAGAAAAATGAATTTCATGAAAACAGTGTTTCTTCTCGGATTACTTACCGTACTGCTGGTTATGCTCGGCGGGTATATTGGCGGTTCGCAGGGAGCTATGTTTTTTTTCCTGATCGCTCTCGCGCTGAACTTTTCCAGTTACTGGTGGAGCGATAAAATCGTGCTAACCATGTACCGCGCTCAACCGGTATCGGAATCTGACGCGCCGGAGCTGTATTCGATTGTTAGGGAACTTGCTCAGCGAGCGAATCTTCCGATGCCGCGCGTGTACATTGTACCGGAATCGCGCCCGAACGCCTTTGCCACAGGACGCAACCCGAAGCACGCTGTCGTGGCGGTTACTGAAGGCATACTGCGCCTGCTCAATAAGGAAGAACTGAGCGGCGTAATAGCTCATGAACTGAGCCATATCAAAAACCGCGATATCCTGATCGGGTCTGTTGCCGCTACCATTGCGGGAGCCATAGCGATGTTGGCAAATATTCTGCGGTGGTCGTTCATGTTTGTGGGAAGCGGACGACGCAGAGACGATAACGCGCTGGGACTGCTGGTGTTGTCTATCCTCGCGCCGATAGCCGCGCTTATCATACAGATGGCTGTATCGCGGGCACGCGAGTTTCAGGCGGATGCCGGCGCGGCTTCGATAACCGGCTCGCCGGACGGGCTTGCATCTGCGTTGCGTAAACTTGAATTGAGCGTCCGCCGCAACCCTGTGGTCGGCGGCTCTCCGGCAACAGCACATATGTTTATCGTTAATCCGTTCAAAAAAGATTTTTTCACCAGTTTATTCAGTACGCATCCATCCACCGAACAGCGTATTGAACGGTTGATGAGCTTAAGGTAAGGGGACTACTATGCGGTTTGATAATTTAACCATCAAAAGCCAGCAGGCGCTTCAGGACGCCCAGCGGCTCGTACGGGACTATTCGCATCAGGAAATCACATCCGTGCATCTCTTGCTTGCTCTGATTGATCAGCGGGACGGGATCATTGAACCGTTATTCAAGAAACTCGGTATACAGCCCGATGCGGTCAGGTCAGCGTGCCAGTCCGCTCTGGAAAAAGATGCGAAGGTATACGGCGCGCAGTCGAATATGTACATTTCCGCTGAGCTCCAATCCGTATTTGACCGAGCGGAAAACGAAGCGGAAAAACTCAAAGACGAGTATATCAGTACAGAGCACCTGCTTCTTGCCATGACGCTCGAAACCAAATCACGGGCGGCGGGAATACTGAAACAATTCTCTATGACACCGGACGATATTCTTTCCGTACTGAAATCTATTCGTGGTTCACAGCGTGTAACCGATCAGGATCCTGAGAGCAAATACGAATCGCTTACCCGGTTCGGCAGAAACCTTGTCGAACTTGCCCGCAAAGGAAAACTCGATCCGGTAATCGGGCGTGACGATGAGATACGGCGTGTCATGCAGGTCTTATCACGCCGCACAAAAAATAATCCTGTCCTTATCGGCGAACCGGGAGTGGGTAAAACCGCTATCGTCGAAGGCCTTGCTCAGCGTATGGTCGCGGGCGACGTGCCGGAAGGACTCAAAAACAAGACACTGATTACGCTTGATATCGGGGCTTTGATCGCAGGCGCGAAGTTCCGGGGCGAGTTTGAAGACCGCCTGAAAGCCGTTCTGCGCGAAGTGGAAGCCGCAGAAGGGAAAATTATCCTTTTTATAGACGAACTGCATACGCTTGTCGGAGCCGGTGGCGCGGAAGGCGCTGTTGACGCATCGAATATGCTGAAGCCCGCTCTTGCGCGAGGCGAACTGCGGTGTATCGGCGCAACCACGCTCGATGAGTACCGCAAATATATAGAGAAAGACGCCGCTCTGGAACGAAGGTTCCAGCCTGTCATGGTTGAACCGCCGAGCGTGGAAGATACGATTTCCATCCTGAGAGGGCTGAAAGAAAAATATGAAGTGCATCATGGCGTGCGTATTACGGATAACGCTATCATTCAGGCGGCGATGTTGTCCAACCGATACATTACTGACCGGTTTTTGCCGGACAAGGCAATCGACCTAATAGACGAAGCGGCATCCAAACTGCGCATCGAAATCGACAGCATGCCTGTTGAAATAGACGAAATCGAACGTCGTATCATGCAGTTGGAAATCGAAAAGCAGGCTCTGCGCAAGGAAAAAGACCCTGCGTCCAAAGAACGGCTGAACAAACTGGAAGAAGAACTTGCCGAGTCAAAAGAGAAAAGCGATTCGCTCAAAATGCACTGGCGGCAGGAAAAAGACATCATAGAGAGCATCCGGGCGATAAAAGAACAGCTCGAACAACTTAAAAACGAAGAACAACGATATGAACGTGAAGGCAAACTGGAAAAGGTCGCTGAAATCCGGTACGGCAAAACACGCGAGCTGAACGATAAACTCGACGCGGAAAACAAAAAACTGGCTGAACTCCAGAAAATATCCGTGATGCTCAAAGAAGAAGTCGATGCGGAGGATATCGCGGAAATCATATCCAAATGGACAGGCGTGCCCGTATCGAAAATGCTGGAAAGCGAACGCCAGAAACTGGTTAAGATGGAAGACCGCCTGAAACAGCGGGTTATCGGGCAGGACGGCGCTATCACTCTGGTGTCTGACGCCATACGCCGTGCCCGCGCGGATATACAGGATCCTGACCGCCCGATCGGTTCGTTCATGTTTCTCGGACCCACAGGCGTGGGTAAAACCGAGCTGGCACGGTCTCTTGCCGAGTTCCTGTTTGACGATGAAAAAGCCATGATTCGCATTGATATGAGCGAGTATATGGAAAAACATTCTGTTTCGCGGCTGGTCGGCGCGCCTCCGGGGTATGTCGGCTACGAGGAAGGCGGACAGCTTACCGAAGCGATACGCCGCAGGCCTTACGCGGTTGTCCTGTTTGACGAAATCGAAAAAGCGCATCATGATGTGTTCAATATATTTCTGCAAATACTCGATGAAGGGCGATTGACGGATAACAAAGGGCGTACCGTGGACTTTAAAAACGCTGTTTTAATCATGACATCGAATATCGGCAGTCATCTCATACGGGAAATGAGCGGCGACAACAGGGAACGCATCAAAGAAAGTGTGTTTGAACTGCTTAACCAGCATTTTCGACCGGAATTCCTGAACAGGGTGGATGATATTGTCCTGTTTAACAGCCTTACCCGTGCGGATATCGGGCGTATTATAGATATACAGCTTACCCGTCTTGATAAACGGCTCGCTGAAAAAAATATTTCGCTAACCTTGACTGACGCGGCTAAGGATTATCTTGCGGATTCAGCGTATGACCCTGTGTTCGGGGCGCGTCCTTTGAAACGGGCGGTGCAGCAGCAGATACTCAACCCGCTTGCCATGAAAATGCTCGACGGCAGTATCACTGACGGTGAGGCGATCACCGTTGATATGGCAGACGGGTCGCTTGTGTTCAAGGCTCATATGTAAGCGTCATTTGGGGTAATAGTGAACGACCTTGATTGTTCGGGGTATAAATAAATGGTGTCTGTCAGTATTTTAGTCTCAAACAGATGTCGGGAGTGTGGAAAAATGAGTAATGCTTGGGGTATCCCTGAATGGCTCGAGAGAGAAGTGCGCGAGAGGGATAAATTTTGTGTTTATTGTGGTGTTGAACTTCTTGAATCTGTTCCTCGTGGTTGCTCTAGAAAAAATGTGGCAACATGGGAACATATCATAAACGATGCAGGCATTATTACCAGAGAAAATATTGCTTTATGTTGTTCTTCTTGTAACTCAAGCAAGGGAACGAAAATTCTTTCTGATTGGCTCAATTCGCAATATTGTAAGAATAACGGAATAGATAAAGAAACTGTTGCCCCTATCATTCAAAAACAATTTTAATTAGGGACACATCCCAATTTTTCTTGACAACTTTTTGATCGGCTCATACTATGTATTTATGGCAAGAATACCACGCATTATTATACCAGATTACCCTCATCATGTTGTCCAACGAGGGAACAACAAACAGGCGATCTTCGAAGACGATCAGGATCGCCAGGAATACCTCGCTTTAGTCCAACGATACAAGCAGGATACCGAGTGCAAGGTTTTGTCGTATTGCTTGATGGATAACCATGTGCATCTTTTAATAATTCCCTTGAAGGCGGAATCGTTGTCTAAGTTCATGCAGAAAGTTGCTTTAAAATACACGCAGTACGCCAATGACAAATACAAGCGAACCGGCAGGTTATGGGAATGCAGGTTTTTTTCGTCGCCGGTGGAAACAGACACGTATTTGTTAGCGGTGTGCCGATATATCGAGCGAAATGCCGTGCGTGCCGGGATAGTGGGTCAGCCGGAACAATATGAGTGGGGAAGCGCAAAGTATCGGGTATCAGGAAAAACCCCGGAATTTCTGGACGATATTTTTCCTGAATATGCTAATCGGGAAGAATATCTTGAGTTTTTAAAGTTACCGCCGAATTCAGGTCAATATGAGATGATATCACGGTCAACGAGCAGAGGTTATCCGATAGGTTCCATGCGTTTCTATGAAAAAGTAATGAAGCTGACAAAAAGAGACTTAACCAAACGCCCCGTAGGACGCCCCAAAAAATCAGACTAAAATTGGGATGTGTCCCCAATTAATTATGTTTCAGCTTTTTCCCTCAATTTCTAAAAGATTAAGTCAAACGCGCCGCCAACAATTCTGAACGGTAAAGCCACTACTTCTCCGATAACAAAGAAAACTGCTCCGAGAATGCTTGGGTCGTCGCGAAAACCGTCGTCCTTTTCTCTGGTCACGATTTCTTCTTCAATAATAACGTCACCATCTGGTGTGTGGGTAGTTTCTTTTCTTACGACTGTATCGCGAGCACAACCGGAAAACAGAAGCAGTCCAATCATTACAGCGGCAAACAGCGTATTAAATTTTTTCATTATCTTTCTCCTTTGAACGTGCTGAAATATAACTATAATCTGCACCCCGTTCAATGAAACTCTAACCGAAAAGAAAAGTCAGGATTGATCGATAGGTTCTCTTTTAGTTATCTTTGAAAAATAGCCATTCGCTCAATCTGATCTTTTCGTATTTCGTATTCTTCTTTTGTTATTTTTCCATCATCATAATCATCTTTAATTCTGTCCATTTCCTTTTTTGCGTTGATTTCATAACTGCTGACGCCTGCCGCCGCTCCGCCTGCGGCTCCTAATCCGGCGGCGCCCCATGGGTTTGAGCAACCGTTTATTGACATGGACATTATTAATAAATTTAAAATGATAAAATATTTCATTGTCGCCTTCCTTTCATAGCATTAAACTATCGCTGATATGCTTGAAACCATATACAAAAATCAGCTTATTAAGCCTTTTTTGAGGTAGTGAGGAAATATCCTCTGTAATATTAATTAAGATTAGTATTACGGGAGCGGGTTCAGATATCGGATTGATTCAGTAAACTGAAAGCGCATGATGAGGGTGGCCGGAACGCTGTATACATCAGATCTGACCGTTTCTTAATTCGTGAATCAGGAAAACAATTTTGTATTCAAGGACAAGGTGATATTTTATATGGATCAGGGTGGCGGTTCGGATAATGTTGTGTATCTGTTGAACTATCTGACTTCAGAGCAGTTTGAATAGCAGTCTGTTCGCTAATTTAACTGTCGGTAAGTACCGAGATACCCAGTTCTATGTAAAAAATCAAACATTCGATGTCACTCACTTCAGCATGCAAATAAAATCCTGAATTGCATCCGGTGAAACGCATTCCCCCACCTCAGCTTTCCAACCGGAATCAGACATGATATGCTTCCCGATCGGAGCGTCGCCGGGCATCTTCGGCAACAGGTGCAGATGAAAATGACGCACCTGATCCGCTATCGCAACCAGATAATATTTTTCTGCCCGCACCAATGCTTCAGCTTTTTTCGCCAGCCGCGCCGCGAACGACATCAGGTCTGACGCCTGCTCCGGGCTGAGATCGGTAAACGATGTCACATGATCTTTCACCGCCACCACAAAATGGCCCCGCTTTATCACCGCGTCGGGAAAACAAACCGCAACGCTGTAGACGCTGTCCGCAATGACGTATCGCTTATCGGGCTGGCAGAACACACAGGCTTGTAGAGTCATATATTTTCTCCATATAATTAATAAAATGTATAGTTAAGTATTTTGACACAATAGCGTTCTGCTTTGTGACACATTACGGATTCGGAATGTCGATGCGCATGTTGTCCAGAGACGGGATTTTCGCGCACACATTCGCACGGTGATCCATATCAATCTGCGCATAGATGATTTCCTCGTCCGAACCCGACGCCTCGGTAAGCACAGCGCCCCACGGGCAGATAATGGCGGATTTTCCGTAACTGGTGTTGCCATCGTACTTTATGCCGCACTGGTTCGGGGCGATCACAAAAGCGGTGTTTTCTATGGCTCTGGCACGAAGCAGAACCTGCCAGTGGTCTTTGCCGGTCACATACGCGAAATTCGACGGCACACACAGAATGACTGCTCCGGCTTTAGCCAGAATCCGGTATAGTTCGGGGAACCGCAGGTCATAGCAGATACTCAATCCGATTTTCCCCAACGCAGTGTCAGCGCAGGCTGTTTCGGAACCCGGCTCGAGAAACGATGATTCGTTGTATTCTCGCGAGTCGCCGATACGCACATCGAACAGGTGCATCTTGTTATATGACGCTGTAATTTTTCCTTCAGGGTTAATTAATAGAGACGTGTTATAACATTTCGTTCTGCCCTGAATTTTTTTTTGGATGGTTCCGGCAAGCAGAAAAATGGCATGCCTGCGCGCGGCATTGCATAGAGCGGCGATCTCGGGAGATTCGTCGGAAAACGAAATTGATTTATCCGGGCCGATATACAGAACATATTCCGGCAAAGCGACTAATGACGCGCCGCTTTGTGCCGCTTCGTGTATGTATGATATCGCTTTGTCGAGGTTATGTTGTATATCCTGACCGGAATTTATTTGTATAGCCGCGGCGAAAAATGACGCCATAATTGTTTTTTCCTAAAAAAAAGAGGTTGATTTATCGATACGATCATAATATACTATAGCATTTTACAAATCCATGAAAATAACGAATAAGGGGACAGATAAATGGCTAAAACATGTGATATTTGCGGAAAAGGGCCTTCATCAGGCTGTTCGATAGCACGGCGCGGTCTTGCGAAGAAAAAAGGCGGTGTTGGAAAAAACATTACCGGTGTAACTCTGAGACGGTTTCTGCCGAACCTTCAGTCTGTCAAGGTTAAACTCGATAACGGCGGAATCAAACGCATCAGAGCATGCACATCATGCATTAAAAGCGGTTTTGTTAAAAAAGCGAACTAAATAATTGTACACTATTGTTTATAGAATGTAATATATCATTTTGCGTATCAATATAATATGTATATAAGCCCCCGTGGATAAAACGGGGGCTTTTTTTTGCCTCTTTACCTTGTTTTCCCTGAAAATTGCCCGTGCGTAAATATCTTGTCACGAAAGCGCAATCTGTTACTAAAGTAATAAATCCAGCCTGCCGATATTGTTACTAGTTTAAACCAGCTTGAATCATGCGTTCATGGTATGTAACAGAAAAAATAATGTATAAAAGCGAAGAGATTTAATGGATCAGGTTCTTGGACACATTCTTGTTGTAGATGACGATGAACTCATCTGTTGTTTGCTTAAAGATATTCTGAACAGGCAGAACTGTGCGGTCACTACTGTGTTAAACGGCGCTTCTGCTCTGGAAACCTTGCGGGCAAATGCCTTTGATTTGGTAATCACTGATGTGAATATGCCGGGGATGAACGGTATTGTCCTTATGGAAGAGATAAAAAGGATATCGCCTGATTTACCGGTTATTGTGATAACCGGCGGCGGCAACGAGGAAATAGCGGTCAAAGCGTTGAAAAGCGGAGCATTTAACTTCTGCCGCAAACCGTTTGAAATCGAAGAGTTGACGCGCATTGTCAAAAAAGGGCTTGAGGTTAAGAAATTTTCCGATAAACAGAAAGAAGTGCTCCCGTTTCTGACTGTTGAAATGAGTTTCGATATGCCGAGCGATGTTATGCTCATCCGTAGTGTAATTCATCATATTTATCAGGGAGCCCGGCAGTTGGGGTTTCCTGAAGACGAGTTTTCCATGCGGGTGAAACTTGCCATTGATGAAGCGCTTAACAACGCTATCAAACATGGCAATCACAGCAATATTGATAAAAAGGTAAAAATAAGGACTCAGATCTCGCCGCAGAAACTGATGGTCACGATTCGTGACGAAGGCCCGGGGTTTGATGTCTCGCAAGTACCGGATCCGAAAGATCCGAGCAACCTCCACCGTGAGGGAGGGCGGGGTGTATTGTTAATCAGTTACTATATGGATGAAGTGTACTACAACGATAAAGGCAACGAAGTAATGCTGGTTAAATATGCCAAAGCGAAAAATGCAGGGGACGGTACCCGGCAAATGGATAGCGGGGTATGGTCAACCCGCTGACGATACGATCATAACGTAAAGTTCAGATACAATAGGAGGAATCGCACATGGAAATTACGACAAAAAGCAATCTCGAGGTTTCTGTCGTCCATCTCAAGGGTGAACTGGATAATGAAAGCTCGGAATACCTTCGCAAAAACATTGAAAAACTTATTGAATCAGAAAAGGTGAACATCGTTCTTGATTTCAAGGAATTGAGTTACAGCAACAGCGCCGGCCTCCGTGAACTTATCGCCTTGTACAAACTGGCGAACGCCAGCGGTGGAAACCTGAAACTCTGCGCGTTACAGCCTCAACTTGAAGATTTGTTCAGTTTTACCAACCTGCGCAAGGTATTTGACATTTATCAGAACGAAGATGAGGCAGTAGCAAGTTTTACAGTCTAATAACCCGGTTTCGCGCGGCACAG
Source organism: Candidatus Auribacter fodinae (assembly GCA_003599815.1). Taxonomy (GTDB): domain Bacteria; phylum Auribacterota; class Auribacteria; order Auribacterales; family Auribacteraceae; genus Auribacter; species Auribacter fodinae. The sequence goes on along the minus strand of QZJZ01000101.1, from coordinate 10,895 downwards.
CGGAACAGACGGCTCAGGATCGGAACATAAACAATGGAACATCTCGATCAACGTTTAAATACCACATCCTCACAAAAAGAGACGAAATTCGTAATCAAGGTTTCTCATGATAAGATGCAGGCTGTTTTAAGTGTGTATCCGAAAAATGGGGAACCAATTACTGTTTCTCCTCTTGAACTGAAAGATAAGCTGGTTGATTTTGGTGTTGTGCATGGTATTAAGTTCCCGATGCTGAGCGAAATATCAAGAAAACTCGCAGAAAGCGGCGATAACCTCGAGAACATCCGCGTTGCTGTGGGTACCCCGCCTAAAGACGGTAAAGACGGGCGTGTTGAAATGCTGGTCAATACCGTGGTTCAGTCTGTCGGCAAGGAAAAAGAAGACGGAAGTATAGATTACAAACAAAAAGAAACCATCATTAAAATAAAAAAGGGGCAGATGATCGCGCGTCATCATGACCCGACTCTTGGTGAAGATGGTATTCTTGTTGATGGTAACCCTGTCAAATCAAAGCATGGAAAAAAGCTTAATATTCAAATAGACAATGTCGAATTTGACGAAGAAAAAAAGGTATACATATCAAATATAGACGGCAGGCTGATGTACCGGAAAAATTATCTGGCTGTGCTTGGTGTGCGCCAGATAGAGGGCGATGTCAACTTTGAAACCGGCTGTGTGGATTTTCCCGGCACGGTCGCTGTTACGGGCTCAGTGATACCGGATTTTTATGTCAAGGCACGCGGTGATGTGTATATTGGTGAGAATGTAACTGACGCTTCAGTGGAGTGCGGCGGCACATTAAAGGTTAAATGCGGTATTGTCGGGTCGCATAAAAGTGTGGTGAAATGTGGCGGATCTATTCTGGTGAGCTATATTCAGAATTCTACCGTGTACAGCGAAGAGTCCATTATGGTCAAAAAATCTGTCTATGGCAGTAAATTGATTGCGTGTGACAGAATCCAAGTGGACGATACAATCGTTGGCGGCGTGACATCGGCAGGCAAGGAAATTATGGTTAAGGATGTCGGGTCTCCTACCGGCACGGAAACCTTTCTTGAAGCAGGTGTTCAGCCTGAGCTGAAACAACGCGTTCAGGAAATATCTCAGAAAATACAGTTCTGTGAACAGAATATAGAGAAGATCCAGAATTCGCTGGGCGAAGGCATATGCAATATGCCTGAAGAGTTTCTGGATGTTCTTTATCAGAACCAGCCGGCTGAACTGCGCAAGATTATTGATATGTACAAGCAGTTGAAACAGCAGAAAAAAGATCTTATTGCGGAACGTGATGCCGCACTGGAGTCTGCCATCAGCAGTGAGCCTGCTTTTATCAAGGTGCGCGGCACCATCTATCCGGGATCGAAGATTTCCATAAAAGGGAAAAAGATGGTTATTGAAGAAGAAATGAAATATACGAAATTTTACCTTGATGAAAAGGTACGTTTAATACAGTGGGTATCTTTGTGATACCCGATACCGGCATAGATCAACAATGAAAAATAATACATCCCATATCAATGAGTTCCTGAAATTCGCGTTGGATGACGATCATTTAATAGTACAGCTTCCCTGTCTCCAGCATAATAAATTAATGAATGATTTTGTCGCCAAATGGGGGCGTTCATCTGCGGATGATGCGCATTCCGATGACAGCGCTGTATCCGATACGGTGCTGGAGCAGTTGGTCAGCCGGGCGGATAAGTCCGATCTGCCGACACAGCAGGCCGCTGAATTCATACTGCATCAGTTCGGCGACCGGGCAATAGAAATTATTGCCGGGCAACTGAAATCATCCGACAAAAAAAACCGCATGTCCGCTATCCAAATGCTGGGCAATATCCGCGACTCGAACGCGTACCCCCATTTGCTTGCGGCTCTTGAAAATGAAAAAGATGAGAAGGTCAGAGACCTGATATACGAAGCGATCGGCGCTTGTTGTAATAAAGACTCTATACCGATTCTATCAGAAAGACTTCGCGAAATTAACGAAAGTGATCCATGGCGTGCGTTTTTAGTTATGAGCGCTCTTATGTGCATGCCTGATGAAACGTTGATTCCCCAGATGGCGAGCATGCTTGAACACGAAGTGCTTGGACGCTTTGCCATATGCTATATGGGTCTTGTCGCTGACCCGTCATGCGTGGAACCGCTGTGCGAACTTCTGCAGTCGGATTCAGTATCGCCAGCCTCTGTGCGTGCCGCATGTGCCGCGCTGCATAAAATAGAATTTTCTATTTTTGACGCCATGGAATACCAGCAGGACGGCATTGTCCTTGAATATTTCAATAATCAGCTCAGCTCTTTGCCCCCGCGGGTCGCGCAGGTAATATGCGAAATGATGCCGGACGAAAATAAACAATCGGCAAAAATACTGCTCTGGGTACTGAAACGTATGAACGCGTCTATCTCTTTTGAAAATGCCCTGCTATGGGTGGACAAGCGTCCTGAATTTTTTGAGATGATCGTCCGGCTTGTCGATCCGTCGACTGTACCGGATATTGATATGCAGGAGTGCGAATCGTATTCCGTGCCCTGCCAGCGACTGCAAATGTATTTTTTTCCTCAACACCGGGCGGAAGAAGTCCTTTCATGCTTTTCGAATCATCTAGCTGATATGGATATTTGTGTGAGGCGTGAAGCCGCCGAATGGGCAGGTAAATGCGAACTGCCTCAGGTGGTTGATCTTATGGTTAAAATGCTTGACGACCCTGATGAGATTGTCTGCGTGACGGCGGGCCGTAATCTTGCGGCGTATCCTGATACCGAACTCGTCGTGAGCAAGTTGCGGGATCGCCTGAAAAACGCGAATTCGCATCTCCGCGCGACTGTACTGCAGGTTTTTTCACTGTTGGGCCTGCCGCGTTTGGTGCCGGTGATCAGCAAATACCTCAGGGATACGGAAAACTATGTTAAAATAGCCGCGCTGAAAGCCATATATTCTATCTGCCGGAATAATGCTGACCCTCAGCTGAGAAATCCTGAACTGTATCAGGCTCTGGTGGATGTTATCAGGGAAGGAAGCACACCGGTAGTCGGACATGCGCTGGAAACCCTGGCTTCTCTATATGGCGGACATAAGGAACTGGTCGATCTTTTTGACCGATGCCTTGACAGCAATGATGAGGCAATTCAGTATCATGTGGTCAAAGCCATGGGGCATATTGACAGTGAATGGGTGCTCGACATGGTGCTGAATTACCTTGATACCATGCAAAGCCGCAGAGTTCAGATCGCGGCCGCAGAACTTCTTTATAATTACAAAAGTACGGAAAGTATTCACGGGCTTCAGAAACTTCAGTATGTCCCGGATCCGTACGTTCAGGGATACGTGGCATCTTTAATGGGCAAACTGCACTACGAACCGTCGTTGCCGTGGCTGAGAGAAAAAGCGTCGTCACGGAATTGGTTTCTGAAACTATCCGCCATAGAGGCGCTGGCGAACTTTAATTATCCTTTAGTAGAAAAAATTCTCTGTGCTATTTTGAATGACGGGCAGTATAATACTGAAGAAGTTGGGTATCCTGTTGTCAGGACAGTCATAGATGCTTTCGGCAGAAATAAAGCTTGTACAACGATCAAATCGCTGTTACCGTATCTTAAACATTCTTTTTACACGGCGCATGCGTATCACGCGCTGGTTAAAAAGGGTGATCTGATATATAAAGAAATGGACACCTTCATACACGCGACTCAATTCTATCTGAGGCGTATTGCCGCAGGGGTACTCGGTGAAATAAAGGACGAACGGTCGGTGAAATACCTGACTCTGCTGGTAGACGACCACTGTCCCAGTGTTCGTCGTTCCGCGCTGGTTTCACTGAGCTCATTAGGTGTACCCGGAGCATATCGCGCACTCAGCTCTCTTCAACCTGAAATATTAACGGATCTGGAACGATATATTGTTATCGAAGGCTTAAAAAAAGTTAAAAACTAAGATATTCTCGTGTACTGTCAAAAAAATCTTGATTTTTATCATAATTCGCCGATTACAGTGTTATGACTAATATATTCACTAGAAATGCAAAAGGAGGGAGTCAGGATGAAAGTTATTGTCGTTGATGACTCATCGACGATGCGGAGAATCATTAAGAACACCTTAAGCCGGCTTGGAATGGAAGATATCGTTGAAGCCGAACACGGTCTTGATGCGTTATCCAAACTTGATGGGATCGACCTTATTTTCACAGACTGGAACATGCCTGAAATGGACGGGCTGACGTTTGTTAAATCTGTACGCGCCAGCCAGACATATAAACATATTCCTATTATCATGGTTACTACTGAAGCGGGAAAAGAGGATATCGTGGAAGCGATAAAATCCGGAGTGAACAACTATGTGGTGAAACCGTTTACTCCCGAGGTTCTGAAGAGTAAAATCGAGGCTGTCATCGGAAAGTAGAGAGATTGGAGGATACTGTACAATGTCAACTATGAAAGTTGAATACATAAATCCCTTTATTAACGCGACGCTCAATGCCTTGTCTACTATGGCGTCTACCAGTCCTGCAATTGGCAAGGTGTACCTGAAGGGCACAGAGAAGATGCGGTGCGAAATATCAGGAACCATTGGCGTCGCCGGAGACGCAACCGGATCGGTTACGATCAATTTTCCCAGAGAAGTCGTATTGAGGGTTGTCAGCAATATGCTGGGAATGGATGTCGATGATATTAATGACGATGTCAAAGACGCGGTCGGCGAAATTGCCAATATGATTGCCGGCGGAGCAAAAGGCGAACTCACGCAGATGGGATTCAATTTTAAAATCGCCCTGCCCGTTGTTTGTGTCGGAAAAAACCACTACACCAATTATCCCAAAGACGTTGTGTGTGTTGTTATTCCGTTCAGCATGGACGAAGGCGACTTTTCTGTTGAAGTAGCATTGAAAATGGGCGCTTCCAATTAAACGGTTCGCTTCCTGATGCAGTCATTGCCCGGTTTTCCCTTTGCGATCATGATACCGCATATCTTTTTAGGTTCGTGCATGGACTGTAGTCGATTTTCCTTTTTGCTGGAATAAAAAATGCTAACTTATCCCCCGGTGTAACGTATAACTATAGGGGATACTCATGCTGAAAAAATGCCTAGTATTGATATTATCTTTTGTGCCCGTCCTCTCCGGTTGTAATTCCGCGGGGATGAAAGCCGCCTATGTGATGAATGACCCGATTTACCGGTCAACCAATATCTATATGCATCCTGACTATGCGTCGTTTAAGATACGGCGCGTGCTGTTTGCTCCCATAAAGAACGAGACCAGCGTTTTGGATGTTGACTCGAAACTGGCGCCGGTTTTTCTTGCGGAATTGTCAAAAATTAATAAATTCGAAATCGTGCCTACTCCCGAATATGCTGTCCCTGAATTTGACGATGTCAATGTGCGCCGTGACGGGAAATTCTACAAAATACGCATCTTTGATTTTGGCAGTCGGTTTAACGCTGACGCGATTCTGTTTACTCATATAACGAGGTATAACCCGTACGAGCCATGCGCGCTTGGTATAAGCGCTCAGCTGATACACGCTTCATCCGGTACTGTTGTGTGGGCAATAAACGAACTATATGACGGAAACTCACGCGACGTCGAACATTTCGCGCGGTACTATTATTACCGTCATCTCCGCTATTCTCATCCGCTTCTGGACTGGAAAGTTATGATGGTATCAATGCAGTATTTCTCCCAGATGGTGGCGTTTGATGTTGCCAGCACCATTACCAATGCGTACCGCCCGGAATACACCATGGACGCCCATATCCTGAAAACACTTCAGATTACGGAAGATACCGTGATTAACGATATCGACCCATCAGGAATATAACGGAACTCCGTGCACTCACAGGAAAAATCTGCATTATAATTTATAGCCGCCGGGCATTTTTTTCTTCTTTTTACTCAACTCAACCCCATATGCCATGTATCAAACCTGTACATACTTTATGCATTATTGCATTGACTTTTCGAATCTGAGAACAGACAATACACATATACCGCAATAAAGAAACCGGTTTATTCAACCTGACTGTAAGGAGGAGAGCATGGCAGAACCGTTTCATGAGGAAGGGTTGTCATCCGAAGCAAAAAATTTTCACCGGGCTATTGTCAGCCTGATAGAAGAACTGGAAGCCGTCAACTGGTATAACCAGCGCGCGGACGTGACTGACGATCAGGAACTGAAAGGAATTCTTTTGCATAACAGGGATGAGGAAGTCGAACACGCGTGTATGGCTCTCGAATGGATACGAAGAAAAACGCCTGTATTCGATACGAATCTGCGCACGTACCTGTTCACCGAAGGATCCGTGACGGACATTGAAGACGCGGAAACTTCATCAGGGGAATCATCTCCTGCCCCGGCGAAAAGCAGTTCCGGTGATCTGGGGATTAAATCGTTGAGGAAAGGAGACTGAAATCATGAGTGATATATTGAAACGAAGCATAGCGCCTATCACCTCCGATGCATGGTCTGTACTGGAATCGCAGGCGAAACTGACGCTTAAAGATACCTTATCCGCACGAAAAATGGTTGATTTTTCCGGTCCCCACGGCTGGGATTACAGCGGCGTAGCGGTAGGGCTGGTGAAAGTGTACCCGTCGGAACCGATACCCGGAGTAAAATGGGGACTGCGCGAAATACAACCGCTGATCGAATACCGTATCCCGTTTAAACTGAATATCTGGGAACTGGACAACATAAGCAGGGGCATGAAAAATCCTGATTTAGAATCGTTGCTGTCAGCGGCAAAAAAAGCGGCGTTGTTTGAAGATACTGTCGTTTATCAAGGTTTTACGGATGCGAATGTGACCGGTATTCTTAAATCGTCGCCGCATACGCCGGTTCAGTTACCGTCGAAAATTGACGATTTACAGGGTGTTGTCGAAGATGCAGTGGCGGCGTTACGCGCCAGCGGCATCGGAGGCCCGTATTCGCTGGTTCTCGGATTCGAACCATACAAAATGCTCCTTAAAGCCCATGACTGCGGATACTCTTTGTATCAGCGGATCAAAGAACTGCTTGGCGGGCATATAGTATTGTCGTTCGCGATTGACGGAGGCGTCCTGTTGTCAAGCAGGGGCGGTGATTTTGAAATGACTGTCGGGCAGGATTTGTCTATCGGGTACCAGTCGCATTGCAGTGAAAACGTGGAACTGTATTTTACCGAGTCGTTTACGTTTCAGGTTCTGACGCCTGAAGCCGCTATCGGGCTGGCTGTACCAAAGAAAAAGTAATCAGTAATCAATCAATAGAATAAAAAAGCATGCCGATGTGATGACGCGGCATGCTTTTTTTATTAAAAACCGGAAAACGCGAGAAACCCTCCGTCGACTGGCAGGGCAATTCCTGTTACAAACGCTGATTCGTCCGAAGCCAGAAAAATCGCCGCTCCGGCAAGTTCATCCACAGCGCCCAGCCGTTTTATCGGCGTGCGCTTGATAATATTTTCCACCCTGACCGGGTCGCTGAGCGCTTTTCTGTTCAGGTTGGTCGGGAATACTCCCGGTATGATGGTGTTGACCCGGACTCCGGACCCTGCCCATTCCGATGACAGGCACTTCGTGACCATCACCACGCCCGCTTTACTGGCGCAATACGGCAATGTATTGGATAACGCCACATCAGATCCCAGAGACCCGATATTGATTATACTGCCTTTTCCCTGTTTCAGCATGTATTTCCCTGCCGCCTGATTGGTGATGAACGTTCCTGTCAGATTGGTATTCAGTACAGTATTCCATTCATCCAGCGAAATATCGGTTGCGGGTTTCTTGATGTAAGCCCCGGATACGCACGCCATGATATCGATCCTGCCGAAGAGCTCCGCAGTGCGGGCGCATACCTGCTCTACCTGATCCTGACGGGTTACGTCGCAACAGATAATTTCAGTGAACCGGTTGCCCAGCGCGTTCAACTCGGATACAGCGGCGCGGACACTTTCCTCGTTCCTGCTGACAGGAATCACAGTTGCCCCTTCCTGAACAAACCCGCGCGCTATCGCCCCGCCTATACCGCCGGTAGCGCCGAAAATAACGGCTGTTTTGGTATCCAATCTTTTCATATACGCTCCTTATTCAGGCGTTGTTTTTGTCTCAGACCGTAATCAGGTACACATCCGATTCTTCAGGTGAAAATTTCGTTACCTCCTTTATCACGGACAGAGCAGGGGTTTCACGAGTCAGTTCGATCGGCACACGTGTGTCCGGTTTGCAGTATCGGGCGATAATCCTGCATGCCGTGTCAAAATCACAGGAATCCGTGGGGCAGGGAATCAGTCCGATAGGGCTTTTGATATTGTGCCCCTGCAACACAATATCATGCGCTTGTTTTTGAGACAACAGGAACTCGTTTTCGTTTTTGTCTTTGCCGACAATCAGCTTGTTTCCGCATGGAAGCCGGAAATGCCTGCCCATGCGGAGGAGGTCATACTGGCGCAGAGGCGCGCCGGGTGTGTGTTTTAGCAGGTCTCTGAGCTTTAAACTGTATCCTTCATAGGTGAGCAGACACCCTCCTGCGGGATTTTCGTATTGCGTGACCCCGAACTCTTCAGCGAGTGCTATCTGCGGTTTACGCGACCGCCCGCAGAAATCCAGCAGTTGTGAACGGTCGACCAATCCTTCTCGTTCAGGCTTGGTTTGCGGCAATCTTTTGGCGCTGAGCGGGCGGAGAATATAATCCGCATAGCCGGACTTTTTCGCCACAATAGTAAGGGCGCTCATAGTCTGCGACATGGGGCGTTCATTCAGCACTTCGCCGGTGAAGAGGAAATCGAACCCTTCTTTTTCCATCAGTTTTCCCGCTTCATTCAGCATAAGCGCGTGGCAGTCCACACAAGGGTTCATGTTTTTGCCGAATCCATACTCAGGGTTGCGCAGGATTTCTATTAACGGATCCGTTATGTCGAGAATGCGGACAGAGATGTTTATTTTATCTGCGGCGGCGAGTGTTTTTTTTGTATTAAAAAAAGGTGATGAAAACGTAATGGGAAGTACTTCTACTCCAAGTTTTTGCAGTAATAAAACAGCAAGCACGCTGTCCAGCCCGCCGGAAAATAATCCTATTGCTTTCGCCAATCCGTGCCTCCTTGTGTTTTTGTATCTCTCTACGGCAATATGGTATACGGCATATTGTAGCGGAAAGGGACACTAAGCGCATTGTTTTTTTGGAATATATTTTGCTGAAAATAATCCCGATAGCGATCTTCTTAATCTGTTTTATATATAAAAGAGATAATTTATGCTTCCCTCAAAGATGATACCCTATGGAGAAATTGCTGTATGAAATTGCTTAAGGGCAAAGAGTATCAAAATTTTGCCATGATGTCGTTTCTGGAAAGTATTTCTACCAGTATGCACGACATAATGGTGGTGGACAATGACTATATAATAGTCGCGGCTAACGATTCGTTTCTTCAACGTGTCGGCTTGCCAAGAGATGAGATCATCGGGCAGAAATGTTATACTATCTGCCATAATGTTGACCGCCCGTGCGATGAGCTGAATGGCGTTGAACATGTATGCCCTTTTCGTGCCGTTATCGAAACAGGCGAAACCGTTCATACCGTTCATTGTCACAAATCAGCTGACGGCAAGCCTATATGGCTTGATATAGCATCATCTCCCTTGGAATATCGGGACGGCAAAGTGACAAAAATGGTTCAGATGATGATTGACATCACCGAACTTGCCGAATCGTTCGATTCATTGTTTCAATCTGAAAAAAATTACCGGAGTGTCGTCAAAGAAGGGAAAAATATCTACGCGACAATCCGGATTGGCGACCCTGCCGACAGCAGTACATGGGAACTGAGCTCCCTGAACCGTCCGTGGTGCGGGCTTGACCTGCTTGACGCGTCGTATTCCATCAGGGAACTGCGTGCGGTTCAGCCTGAATGGAGCTGGAAAGCGTTTGAGGAGGCATGTCTGCAGGTTTATCTCACTGATAAAAACAAAGATCATGTGGAGATGGCTGTACATGCTCATGATGCGCATCAGGCAGAGGAAAAATGGAGTGTTGAGCTCTTTCCCTATCACGAATTCGGGAAAAGTGTGGGTGTACAGCTTGTCGCTCAGAATATTACACAAGATAACCACCAGCATGAACAATGCGAACAGCGGATATCAAATATGCGGGAACTGCTATATACTGTTACGCATGACCTGAAATCGCCGCTGGTTTCGATTCGTGGATATATTGCTCTTGTCAAACGGCATCTGAACGCACAACAGTTTGATAATGCGTTTGAGGTAGCTGAGCGCATTATTAGTGTCTGTAACCGTATGGAAAAGACCATTCTGGATATGCTTGAACTCCAGAAAACAGGATATCTCGCTCTGAAGCGGGAACTGGTGTCTTTTAAGGAGATAGTCGTAGCCGCTGTTTCGCAATTGGAAGGGGCAATACATACGGCAGGGGCAGTGGTCAGTATCGATGAGTCGTTTCCTGATGTATATGCTGACAAGGAAAAACTGATGGTTGTTATGATGAACCTTATTGCCAACGCTGTTGACCATGGCGGACGGGATAACCTGCTCATACATGTAGGATCTATCATTCAGAAAAATGGCGAAACAGCGTATTATGTGCGCGATAACGGGTGCGGCATTGACCCGAAGTATCATGACCGCCTGTTTTCACTGTTCTTTAAACTTGACCCCGGCGGGACAGGGCTGGGGCTTGCCATTGTACAAAAAATTATTACCATTCATTCCGGTAAAGTGTGGCTGGAATCTTCGCCCGGCAATGGGTGCACCTTTTATTTTACTCTGGGGCCGAAAAGCGATATTGTTCCCGGCCGGATGTTTTACATCTGATAATTTTCCGCGCCTTCATATTGTTCCCTGATAAATGGACGGGATACCGCAAAGAATTCTTTTTTTTGTTTTCAGAATGTAATATAATAA